>CAJPML010000316.1 GCA_905371725.1 Leptotrichia sp. oral taxon 215 | reverse complement strand
AAAATTTTTTTCCTTTTTTTAAAAAAAGTTCTTGACTTTTCATAGTTGGTCTCCTAAATAAAAACTTCTAAATTAAATTGACATTATTTGTCACCTTTTAGTATTATAATATAAAAAATTAAAAAAAGAAAGGATGAATATTTATGGATATAAAAAGAGAATTTGAAAATATAATGAAAGAGCAGGGAGAGATCGCGTTGGCAACTTCTACAAATGACATTCCTAACGTAAGAATTGTAAGTTTCTTTTACTGCGAAGAAACAAAAGCTTTATTTTTTAGTTCATTCAAGGACAGTCAAAAAGTTTCTGAATTTTCATCAAATAGTAATGTTTCTTTTACAACTATTCCCAAAACTGAAAGTAAATATGTCAGAGGAAAAGGAAAAATCAAAAAAAGCAACAAAACAGTCTATGATGTAAAGGAAATATTTGTTTCTAAAAATCCTAAAATGGAATTTATCATTGATAATTTTGGCGATGTTCTACTTCTATTTGAAATTCCTCTTTCAGAAGTAACTGTTACTCTTGAAAATCAGGAAGTTCATACACTTGTCTTATAAAAGATGGGAGTCAGAAATTATGAATAATAACAATCGTTGCGGATGGGCAAAAGGGGAAAAGGATATTTTATATCACGACACTGAATGGGGAGTGCCTTCCCACGATGACGGATATATCTTTGAAATGCTCATACTTGAAGGCTTCCAGGCGGGACTTAGCTGGAATACAATTTTACAGAAAAGGGAAAATTTCAGGAAAGCATTTGATAATTTTGATTACAGGAAAATTGCAGAATACGATGAAACAAAGCTGAATGAACTCTTAAAAAATGAAGGAATTATACGAAACAGACTTAAAATAAACTCCACTGTTACAAATGCCAGAGCATTTATGAAAATTCAGGAAGAATTCGGCTCCTTTGCAAAATATATATGGAATTTTACCGATAGAAAGAGAATTGTAAATAAATGGAAGGAACTTTCTGAGGTACCTGCCACAAGTGAACTTTCAGATAAAATAAGCAAAGACTTAAAAAAGAGAGGATTCAAGTTCGTTGGTTCCACTATTATATACTCTTTTCTGCAGGCTATAGGAATTATTGACGATCATCTGATAAGCTGTCCTTACAAGAAGAAATAAAATAATGACCTAAGAAACTTTAAAAATTAATAGCTTCAAAAGTCATTATTTTATTGTTTTTTTTATTTTTAATAACCATCTCCTATAAATTCTTCTTCAGAAACAGTTGGTACTCCCAATGCAATTCCATAAACCGCTTTTAAATCTTTATCAACAATTTTAGCAAATGTTACTTTTATATTTTTTGAAGTTATAGGTAAAATGTATCCTGCTGGTGCATTTTTTAAGGATGATCCTCTTGCTTGTAAATCTATATTCAAGATTTTACTGCTTGAATTATATTTAGCATATGAAATATATCCAACTGGAATAAAGAATAATTTTTTGTTTATATCATAGTTAATATTTATGTCATTATCTTCAAATATAACTGTAACATTTCTTATAACATTATCATTTACTCTACATAAAGAGGCTTTAAAAGTTGTTGTGTATTTAGAACCATTTTTTGTAGCCTTCCCTATTCCTAAGCAATAAGCATTAATTTTATTATCATAATTTTCATTATTAATATTAAATGAATTAGTAGCTTGAATTATAAAAGTTAATACAAAAATTCCTAATAAAATAAATTTTTTCATTTTAAATCTTCTCCTTTAAATTTTATAGATTTTTTAACATTTTTAAAGTTTTACTCACATTTAGAAAGTTCTTTTCCTTTTAATTTTCTTAAATTATTATAACTTTCATAAAGTTTATCATTAGTATTTCCCATATAAGCATCTATTGATACATTTCCATTTGGAAGAAATTTAAATCTGGTTTGTGTTCTTATTCCTCTTCCTTCATCAATCGTTACTCCATCCAACAAAAGATTCCCATCTCCTTCTTCTTTCACTCCCACAACACCATTTGGATGTATATCATCGTATGCAAATATATTTTTAGTAATAAAAGCACACCCTCCTGAAACTTCCCATTTACCTATATATTTTTCCGGAATAAAACTATCTTTTTCAGAATAATTATACTCCCCTTTAAACATTCTATCATATCTTCCACAGTCATCACTAGAATCAACTACTAATTTACCATTTTGTAAAAAAGCTATTCTTAAAGTGCAGTTATATCCATCATCACCTTCGTAATTTTTATAGTGAGTATCTAAGGGAAAATCAATAATTTCATTTTCATTTATATCTAAGTATCTATCAATTTTAAAAGTGCTAGTATGAACATATCCATTCATTGCAATTATAAAATAACCTTTTTCACCACCATCATAGTCATAACGTTCAATGCTAATTTTTTTATCATTTGTACTATTATAAGTCCCTTCTTTTATATAATTACTAAATAATAAACTTTCTAATAACAGCAAAAATAATAATATTTTTTTCATAATTTTCCTCCGTTATTTTTAAAACTCAA
>CAJPML010000315.1 GCA_905371725.1 Leptotrichia sp. oral taxon 215 | reverse complement strand
ATCATGGAATATGATATAATAGACAGAAATGAAATATTAAATAGTATAAGTTTAGAAATTATACCTTTTACCTAGAAGTAAAATAAGAATTTAAGAACTGGAAAGGAAAAATAATGAGTAATCAGACAAATGAAAGTAAAATTATAGGTGAGAAACTTAAAAAAGTTGAAGAGCTGAAAGAAATGGGAATAGAGCCTTATGGAAGAAAATATGAAAAAATAAATGATATTGAAGAAATTAACAGATACGATGAAACATGCGGTAAAGTATTTAAAACAGCAGGAAGAATAATTGCATACAGAAGAATGGGGAAAAATGGATTTGGACATATTCAGGACTCTACCGGAAAAGTACAGTATTATATAAAAAAAGATGAAGTTGGAGAAGAACAGTATGAAATTTATAAAAAATTAGGAATAGGTGACTTTGTAGGGATAGAAGGTGTACTGTTCAGAACTCAGACAGGAGAACTGACATTGAGGGCAAGTTCTTTTGAAGTGCTTTCTAAAAATATAAGACCACTTCCTGAAAAGTTTCATGGACTGACAAATGTTGAAACAAGATACAGACAGAGATATGTTGACCTTGTAATGAACAGGGAAGTTATGGAAACTATGAAAAAAAGATTCCAGATTGTAAGATTTTTTAGAAAATATCTTGAGGAAAAAGGCTTTACAGAAGTTGAAACTCCAATGATGCATCCTATAGCAGGAGGAGCTACTGCAAGACCTTTTACTACTCACCATAATGCACTGGATATGGAGCTGTTTTTAAGGGTTGCTCCAGAACTTTATCTGAAAAGGCTTCTTGTGGGAGGATTTGATAAAGTCTTTGAAATTAACAGAAGTTTCAGAAATGAAGGAATTTCAGTAAAACATAATCCAGAATTTACAATGATGGAACTGTATCAGGCTTATGCTGATTATGTGGATATGATGAACATTACGGAAGACCTTATTTCAAAGCTGACATTTGAACTGCATGGAACTTATGAAATAGAGTATGAAGGTAAGAAAATAGATATGACAAGCCCTTGGAGAAGGGTAAAAATGAAGGATATAGTAAAGGAAGTTACAGGATTTGATTTTGATGCTGTTACAAGTGATGAGGATGCCGTTAATAAGGCAAAGGAGCTTGGAATACCACTGGAAAAGGATAGAACTTATACAAAATACGGAATATTGAATCTTATTTTCGAAGAAAAGGTAGAAGAAACACTTATAAATCCAACTTTTATTATAGAGTATCCGAAGGAAATTTCTCCTCTTTCAAAAAATAAAAAGGGAGAAACTGACTGGGTAGACAGATTTGAACTGTTCATTTCAGGAAGAGAATTTGCAAATGCTTATTCTGAACTGAATGACCCTAGGGATCAGCAGGAAAGATTTGAAGAGCAGGTTAAGATGAAGGAAGCTGGAGACGACGAAGCTCAGAATATGGATTTAGACTATATAAGAGCTCTGGAATATGGAATGCCGCCTGCAGGAGGACTGGGAATAGGAATAGACAGATTAGTAATGTTACAGACTAATTCGGCATCTATAAGAGATGTAATATTGTTCCCTACATTAAGAAAAGAAGATATAGAACTGTAATTAAAAAGAAAATATAAAAATTTTAACAAAACATGTGTTCAAAAGACCTCAAAGCAAAAGCTGAAAGGTTACGGACACATGTTTTTATATAATACAAAATAAAATTATTTTTTACAGTTTATTTTCAGTTTTCGATGATATACTGATTCTTGAATAATAAATGAAGCATGTAAAAAATAAAATTTAATTATACAGGGAGGAAACAAATTATGAAAAAATTAATTCTGGTGTCAATGCTGGTATTAGGAATGCTTACATTTGCAGAAAGATTTACAAGTCCAAATAAAACATTGGAATTATCTTTAAAGGAGAATGCCGGAGAACAGTCGCCGTCTGGATATTTCTGGCATAACGAAGAAGGTGAGACTGACAGATATTCATTTTTCATAGTTACTGACAATGCAAAGGAAATTTCGCTTGTTCAAAGCTATGAAAGTAAGGAAAAAGCAGGAGGTAAAATATCAGAAACTTATCTTGATGACCCTGCTACAGGAACAGTTCCTACTGTTTTTGGAACATATAAAGTATATCGTGACAATAAAAAGGGGATATATTATGTAAATAACTATGTTGATTTACAAGGGAAAAAACATGCAAAACTGTATTTCGGATTTGACAAGAAACATAATACAATAGTCATACTTGATAAGAATATGAATATTGTAGAAGTTTTACAAAGAGGAGCGGCAGGGTAGTATAGTAAATTTGTAATATTGTATCTTTTAAAATAAACAGTTTTGAAATAGACTATCTCAGAAATAATAAAAATGTAAATATAATATTAAAACTACATTTTAAGCTTTTTTGAGATAGCTTTTTTATTACGTAATAAATTGTAAATGGTGAGAATATAAAGGGATATACTAAAGAGGGGAATTTTATAGTGTTTATGAAAATAAAACAAATGGAAAATATTAAAAA
>CAJPML010000314.1 GCA_905371725.1 Leptotrichia sp. oral taxon 215 | reverse complement strand
TACTTTAAAAGGCTTAAATGTTAGGATTATTAAGCCACCGCAGATATTTCCAAGAGTTTCCTTAAAAGCAAAACCTAGAACTATTCCTGCCGCTCCAAGAAATGTAGTTATTGACGACACGTTAATACCTAAAAAGCCAATAAGTATATAAGTCAAAACAACATAATAAAGTATTGAAAATGCTGACATCAGAAAAGAAGATACACTTTTATCCATTTTAGCTTTATCCAATATAGCTCTTATTATTTTATCTACATGTTTTTTAAACATTCCTGATATTTTCAATGCAATTATTATTACAGCAATTTTTAATAAATTAGTCTGTAAAAATTGAGATAAATTTTTCCATTCAAAAAATTTCTGTAAATCTTTCATCCTGAATATCTCCTCATAATATAAAGTTTATCTATACATTAAATCTGAAGTACATTACATCTCCATCATTTACAATATACTCTTTCCCTTCAAGACGCATTGCCCCTTTTTCCTTTGAACCTTGCCATCCATTATATTCAATAAACTTTTCATAGGCTACAACTTCTGCTCTTATAAATCCTTTTTCTATGTCAGTATGAATTTCTCCCGCACTTTTCTGAGCATTTGTTCCTTGCTTCACAGTCCATGCCCTAACTTCTTTTTCACCTGCCGTAAAATAAGTAATAAGACCAAGAAGCTTAAATCCTCCTCTTATAAGCCTGTTCAGACTTGGTTCTGTTATTCCAAGTTCATCTATGAACATTTGTCTCTCTTCTTCATCTTCTATTTCTATAAGCTCCGCTTCAACTTTTGCTGAAAAAGTTACAACTTCACTTTCATGAGATGCCGCAAATTCCCTTACTTTTTTTACATAGTCATTTTCAACCTTGTTAGTCAAATCATCTTCAGAAATATTTGCTGCAAACATCATAGGCTTCAATGTCAGAAATTGGTATACTTTTATCAGTTCATTTTCCCTTTGGGTAAATTCCAATGTCTTTAACAGTTTAAAATCTTCCAAATGTGTCTTACATTTCTCAAGAACCGCAAGTAATTCTTTTCCTTCAGCATTTCCACCTCTTGCCAGTTTTCCATTTTTCTGCAGTGCTCTCTCCACAGTATCTAAATCTGCAAATATTAATTCCGTATTTATAGTTTCTATATCCCTTATAGGATCCACGCTTCCTTCAACATGGATAATATTATCATCATCAAAACATCTTACAACCTGGCAGATTGCTGCAGTATTTCTTATATTTGATAAAAACTGGTTTCCCAGTCCTTCCCCTTTTGAAGCTCCTTTTACAAGTCCTGCAATATCTACAAACTCCACAGTTGCTCCTAATGTTCTCTGAGGGTTTACAACTTTTTCCAGTTCCTTAAGTCTGACATCCGGAACACTTACCAGCCCCACATTTGGTTCTATTGTTGCAAAGGGGTAGTTTGCTGCCTCCGCATTCTGAGTTTTTGTAATTGCATTAAACAATGTTGACTTTCCTACGTTTGGAAGCCCTACTATACCTATTCCTATCATTTATTATTTTGTATTGACAGCTAAAGCTGAACAGCTTCAACTGTATACATCTCCTTTCTTTTATTTTATCTGCTTATAGTTTTTAATTTATTTTATTTTTCATACTTATTTTGTTATTTATTCAATTTTTATTGTGTTACCTAACTTTCAAGTATTACAGTTCTTTCAAGTTTACTTAAAATTTTAATCAGTTTCCATTTTTCCTTATCCGTCGCCTTAAAAAGATAAGGAATATCGTAAACTGGGACTACCCACATATCCCCTATATAGCGATAACTGTTACCTACCATTTCTTTTATGTCCTCTCTTTCCTTTATAAACCTTCTTGTAGGATTTTCCCCGACTGTTACTATATATAAAGGGTTTAGCAATGCAATCTGTCCCGTCAGGAAATCGCTACATTTTGAAATACTTTCTTTTTCAATGATTTCTCCTCGTGAACTGCATTTTGTCAAAGTTGTAAAATAGCATTTTTTCAGATTAAGTTTTGCATACTCAAGAAATTTCATAAAATATTCTCCGTTTTTGTCTGTAAGAAGGGAATTTCTATTGTCTTCTTCGAGACTTATACTATCCATAACAAATAATATTTTTGCTTTTTTGCTTCCTTTTCCAATGACAGGATTTTTTCTTATTCTTTCCAGAGTGCATTTACTACATATTTCTATTTCCATTTCCAAGTCATTCCACATTTATTTCAACCTCGTTTATTTCATTTTAAATGTGATACATCATTGTCTCGTTTTCAGTGACTACTTCTATTTCAAGATTACTTTTATTTTCTCTTTCAAGAATTTCATACAAAGCATTGTATGCAAGTTCTGGAGTATTGTTATCCTTGCTTATATGCATCAAATAGATTTTTTTTAGTTTATCTGACATTACTTGCGAAATTAGCTTTGAAGCCTCTGCATTTGACAAATGACCATTTCTCCCCTTTACCCTGTTTTTCAGTTCCCAATGATAAGGTCCTGTCATAAGCATATTATAGTCATAATTGCTTTCCACAACTATTACAT
>CAJPML010000313.1 GCA_905371725.1 Leptotrichia sp. oral taxon 215 | reverse complement strand
CAATTACACTCATCGAATAATCCAAATAAGCCGCCTTTATCTCATCCTCAATATAGACATTAGATTCATTTGATAAATCCGTAGCCTTAGGCAATCCCTCCACAATGATTTCCCTATCATCGTTCTCATCCATTTCTGTTATCTCATCTTCTCTTTCATCGTCATCTCTAAAATCGTCTGACATTTTTATAGACCCTCCTTCTGGTTTTTATATATTTTTTCAAATAATTTCAATTTTTCCTTATATTTTTCTTCCATTTTTTCAGAAAAATACACAACTTTTATTCTTGAGGGTTC
This sequence comes from Leptotrichia sp. oral taxon 215, assembly GCA_905371725.1. Taxonomy (GTDB): domain Bacteria; phylum Fusobacteriota; class Fusobacteriia; order Fusobacteriales; family Leptotrichiaceae; genus Leptotrichia_A. The sequence continues at coordinate 2,234 of CAJPML010000313.1, read as the reverse complement.
ACCTTCCAATAATTCAAATTTATTTACATTCTTTAAATTAAATCTTGCCTTTCCAGGATTTTTACCAGCTGAGAGCACTCTGCTTCCATAATATTTTTCTAATTCTCCATTAGGCATACAGTCAATGGCTATAACCATAATATCTAAATTTTTTCTGTTATAAAGAATTGTAATAAAATAAGACAAGCAAATTTTTTCATTACTTTTATTTTTATTGTAATAAGTAGGTAATGCAGGAATGTAATTTTCAATTATCCCATTACTTTTTTTTATAGTCCCTTTATAGCTATTCTGATTTTCTCCGACAAAAATTGAATTAGTAAAATCTCCTATATTGTCCTGCTGAACTGTTTTCATATCTATATGGATATAAGCATCTTCAACTTCAAAGAATAAATCGGAACCAACCGGAGAAGAATTTGGCTGACCTATTCCTTTTCCATTTAATAAAGCATATACGATTCTTTCAGCGCCAACCGCAAAATCAGATATTCCTGAACCTTTTTCATTTCCATAAAGTCCCCACCAGTCATCTTTTATTTCTTCTTTTGTTTTGAATCCGAAAAACATCTCATCTTCAGCAAATTTCAAAAAATAATAGTACTTATTCAGATATTTTAACTCAAGTTCTTCTATCTGCTTCAATTCTTCCGTTTCTTTTTCTGATATTTTGTTCTTCATTTTTAATATTTCCTTTTTCAAAATTTTCTTCATATTCATCTAATTTTTTTATTATTTCTAAACCAATTTTTTCAGCCAGCAGTACTGGGACAGCATTTCCTATCTGTCTGTATTGGGAACTTAAATTTCCTGAAAATACGAAACTGTCCGGAAATGTTTGAAGCATTGCACATTCTCTGGCAGATAGCCGTCTTTTCTTATTGACATGAATTTCAGGAGACGTTGCTGTTATTGTATCGCTAACCCTGTTCCAGTTGGTTATTCGTAAAGATTGTTCAAATTTTATGGGCTTTTCTATAAATTCTGTAACAACTTTGTCATATTTATCATCAAACTTTAAAATTTTTTTCAACTTCCACCAGTCACTCGGTTTTGGTATACTTCCAGATTTATTATCTTTTCTAAACCAGTGTCCTGCCGTATGTTTGTAACCAAAGTAGTTATCTATTTTTTTTGTTGTCCATTCAGATTTATCACGATAATACCTCAAGTAGTCGCATATATCCGCTTGATTAACTTCATGTTTTCTTCCCCAAAATGTATCTTTAACACTTGTGTTTGCAATGTGATTATAAATTTTTCTTTTGCCAACTTTAACAAAGTCATTTAATTTGTCGTTCTGAACATCAATTTCACTTAAAAAGCCTATTGTCTGCTCTACTGTTATATATGGTTTCAAATTTGTTCCTTTTAATTTTTCATCGAATAACAAATAATTCTCTTCGCCAGGAAATAAATCAGCATGCGTCTTTTTAGGGTAAGGATTTTTTAACCCTAGTCGATTACCCATTATAATAACTCTTTCTCTTTGTTGCGGTACACCATAATCTGCAGCATTTAATAATTTTACGTCCACTTTATATCCTAAATCTTCAAAGTCTTTTAGAATCATTTTTATAACTTCCCCGTTATGTAAGCTAAGGATACCTTTTACATTTTCCGCAATAAAAAATTTAGGTTTTTTATCTTTTATTATTCTCAACATTTCTTTATACAAAAAATTTCTTTTATCTTCCATTGATCGATTTTTATTTGCGATAGAAAAGCCTTGACATGGAAATCCTCCTATTATCAAGTCAACTTCCCCTTTTTTTAGCGGAATCTCTTTACTTGAAATCATTGTTATATCACCTAAAACTATATGATTTCCAATATTTCTTCTGTATGTTTCAACTGCATCTTTTTCAAAATCATTAGCCCAAATAACTTCAAATCCAGCTTTTATAATTCCTAAATCCATTCCACCAGCACCTGAAAATAAAGATATAACTTTTTTTTTCATCTTTCCCCCATAATTCCAATATTTCTTAAAATTCATAAATTTTATATATCCAAATTCCTTACATAATTCGCATTATCCTCGATAAACTTTCTTCTCGGTTCAACTTTATCCCCCATCAGAATATTAAACATCTTATCGGCATAGGAAGCATCTTCCATTGATACTTTTAACAATGTTCTTACTTCTGGGTCAAGCGTTGTTTCCCAAAGCTGTTCCGGGTTCATTTCTCCTAGCCCTTTGTAACGCTGGATTGTGTATTTTCTTCCTTCTC
>CAJPML010000312.1 GCA_905371725.1 Leptotrichia sp. oral taxon 215 | reverse complement strand
ATCGTACTCCACGTTCAAAAATACAATAACATACATTATTACAATGACAATCTGAAAAATGCTTGAAATAACTATTACAAACGAAGTAACAATGTTTCTTGCATAAAGCTGTCCGAAATTATTGTGATAATAATTCATCATTAATAATAAATTATTCAGTACAGTCAGAATAATAATAGGAATTGCAACTCTTAGCCTGCTTTTTCTTGCCAGCATAAAGTTATACTTTAAGGATTGCCACATTTTCATATTTCGCCCTGCATATATCTGAGTAAAGTAGGGAATAAATATTAATGACAGAACTACAAATACCATCCCAATTATCTGCCCATTTAAAATCTGATTCTTTGTAATTATTTTTGTAACAAACTTTAGCTGTTTTATCAAAACAAGTAAAAGAGGAACAGAAAATATCAGCACTAGCAAAAGTTTTAAATATTTAACAATCAGGTTTGTAAACTTGTATTCATTTTCTGTACTTTCTATCCGATGAATAACTTTAGCATACGAAATGAAAATAAAAATTCTGCCATAATATACTAGCACTGTACTCATAAACCAGTATTTCTTTACGAAATTCGCTGGCATTATTCCAATCAGTATATTTGAAAGTACAAAGCCTATAACCCATAACTTATTTTCCCATATAAAAACTCTCAAAATCCGAAACATCCACATAAAATATTCCAATACATTAAATTTCCGTTCAAACAGTTCCTTCTGAAAATCTTTAAAATCCATAATTTATTCTATTTCCCTTCAAAATTTATTGTAAATTTTTATTCTGTTTTTTCAAATAACTATACTCCGCATTCAAAAAAATTATAACTCCCATTATTGATATAAATATTCCTAAAAAGCTTGAAATAATTCCACCTATCACAGATATCGGAAAAATTATAATTAATGGTATCTTGTCAAAAAGATGTAAAGAAAATGGTACTCTAAGGATAGCATTTAACAATACAAAAATAATGATTGGAATAATTGCTCTCATTCTATTTCCCTCAGATATTTCTAAATTATACTGGAACACATCAAATATCATCATTTTTCGAATACAGTAAATTTGTATGAAATAAAGAAACATTATTATCCCAAAGACAATTACGGCGATTATTATGATTCCAGCTATTATCATTCCTAGAAAACTAGCATTAGAATACAGCAATATAATTGCAGCTGGAAGAGTTAAAAATCCGCATATCACGCTAATTACAAAATACACTAAAGTAAACATCAAAAATTTGAGAAATAGTTTCTTGAATGTAAATTCATCTTCCCTGTTCTCAATTTTAAATCCAATTTTCATAATTGCAGCCGTATAAAATAAATTACTGTAAACTGATGCAACTGTATTTAACATTGAAATTAAATAACTAAAGGAATCATACAGTCTTACATAACTTTCCGTAGTTAATTTTTTCTGAAATGTCGCCGAAAACAGCATCCAAATGTTTGCAATTATAAAAAATACTGTCCATAATTTATTTTCTTTTAAAAATACTTTCACAACTTCTTTTGATTCTTTAAAATATTCTATCAGATTTAACTTTTTCTCTATCAGTTTATCTTGCAAATTCTGAAAATCCATATTCTTTCTCCTTCCAGATTTAGCTAAGAACGGCATTATCTGTATTAAAGTCCATGTATTCTAAATTCAAGTAAATAAGATTGCCTGCCATTGCTTCAAAAATCGTATAAAAAAGTCCGACCACTCCTCCAAAGAAGGCATTGACTGTCATTCGTACAACCTGATCCTTAACTGCAGCTTCAAATAGCCAGCTTGAAAAATAATTAAATCCTGCAGATACAGCAAAAACTATTAATAATACGTGCAGTATCCGTATCCTGTTTCCTCTGCTTATATATAAATTATATTTAAACGCTTCGACTATATTTATGTTTCTGAGATAATACGCCTGCTGAAAATACAGAAGGTTTAGTTGCAGAATAGCCCAGAAAATTATAAATGGAAGTACTGAATTTGTAAATATCATCATTATAATTCCTGCTATTACTAGAAATACTGCCAATATTATATTTACAAATGTCATTACCAAAAATTTAACGGTAATTTCAACTAAACTAAATTCATTTTCCCGCCCTTCCACTTCCAGTCCCATTTTTTTTCTTATAATAGCAAGTATAAACTGAACAACGAGCCAGACTATAATATAGCACAGTATAAACAACATCACTTCTGACACCAGCTCATTAAACTCCCTGCTTCTCAAAAACTGATTGGAATCAATCTTAGTTTTTCCATATTTTTCTACAATCTTCTCCATTACTGCAAGTATTTCTGATCCTTGAAACCGGACTACAACTCCAAGAAAAAACAAAAATACCAAATGGAAAAAAAGCAATACAGGATGATTTCTTACAAATATTTTCAAAAGAGCGGAACCGTTGCTAAAGTATTCCCAAGCTGAAAAATATTTGCTCTGCAAATCATTTCTTAATTTATTAAAATCCATCAGGACTGCCTCCCTTTTCTATTTTTATTTTTCATATCAAAAATTATAGCATACTTTATTTATT
>CAJPML010000311.1 GCA_905371725.1 Leptotrichia sp. oral taxon 215 | reverse complement strand
AAACAAAAAATTATATAAAGAGGGTAAAAAATAAGGGAGATGGAAAAAACAGAAAACGGAAAAATAGAAAAAAACATAGATGCACTTTATCTTCATATTCCTTTTTGTGAAAAGAAATGTGAATATTGTGATTTCTGCACATTTGTAAATATGAGCCGTGAATATGAAAAATATACGCAAGCACTAGTAAAGGAACTTAAAATGTATCCGGAGTATGAATATGACACAGTATATTTTGGAGGAGGAACACCATCTCTGCTGCCTGTTGAGCTGCTCTCATATATAATGGAAAATATAAAATATAGAAAAGATGGAGAAATAACACTGGAACTCAATCCGAACGATATGTCTTTTGAAAAGCTGAAAGAATTAAGAAAAATGGGAATAAATAGGCTCAGTATAGGAATACAGAGTTTTCAGGCTCATGTACTTAAATTTATCGGGAGACTGCATAGTGGGGAAGATGCCATAAAGGTATTCAGAGATGCTAGAAAATCAGGATTTGATAATATTTCTATTGATCTGATGTTCGGTATTCCTAATCAGAGCCTTGAAGATCTAAAAAAAGATCTGGAAATAATACTTCAGCTTTCTCCTGAAAATATATCAATATATTCTCTTATCTGGGAAGAAGGCACAGTGTTCTGGAGTAAGCTTCAGAAAGGAATATTATCTGAAATGGATCAGGATCTGGAAGCTGAAATGTATGAAGAAATAATAGATTTTCTACAAAGAAATGGCTATGTTCATTATGAAATATCCAATTTTTCAAAAAAGGGAATGGGTGGAGTGCACAACCTGAAATATTGGAGAAACAAGGAATTCATAGGAGCAGGATTAAGTGCAGCCACATATTATAAAGGAAAAAGATATAGTAATGTGAGATCTTTTAGTAAATATTACAGATGTATTGAAGAAAATATTTTTCCTGTAGATGATAAAAGCATAGAAAAAGTTGATAAAGAAGAAGAGGAAAAACTTAAAAATATGCTTAGATTAAGACTTATAGAAGAAGGGACAGAATATTTTGAAGCTGAAAAAGTAAAAAAACTTTTGGACAGAGGATTGCTTGAAAGATTTAATAATGGAAAAAGAATGAGACTCACTAAAAAAGGCATTCTACTTGCAAATGATGTATTTGTTGAATTTATTTGAAAAAACAGGTATAATATGGAAAAGTTTTAAAGCAGGGAGAAATTATGGAACTTAACAGTGATAGAATATCTCAGAATTATCAAAGTATTCTTGAAGATATAAAAAAATATTCGCCTTATCCTAAAGAAGTAAAAATATTATTTGTGAGCAAGTATCTAGGTATTGAAGAGCAGGAAGCTTTAATAAATATGGGATACAGCTATTTTGGAGAAAATAGAGCTCAAGTTTACAGGGATAAACTGGAAAGATTTTCCAGTGAAAAATATGAGAATTTAGTTTGGGACTTTATTGGAAGGTTGCAAAAAAATAAAATAAAGTATATAATAAAAAATATAAATTTGATACATTCAATAGATTCTTTCGATTCATTGGCGGAAATTAACAAAAAAGCTGTTGAAAATGATAAAACTATTAATGGCTTAATACAAATTAACGTTTCTAAAGAGGAATCCAAAACAGGAATTTATATAGAGGATTTTCAGAAAGAATCAGAAAAATATTTTTCTATGAGTAATGTTAAAATTAAAGGATTCATGACAATGGCACCATTAGATGCGAAATCTGATGAAATAGAAGGATATTTTTTAAAGATGTATGAGTTAAAAAAAGAATATGAAAAAAAGTATAATTATTGTAAGGAGCTTTCTATGGGAATGTCAAATGACTATATAGAAGCCTTGAAAAATGGAGCTACCATACTTAGAATAGGAAGTAGACTATACTGGTAATTAGGAGGTTAGAGTTTTGGGATTAAAACAAAAATTTTTAGAATTTTTCGGTGAAGATGTTGAAGATGAAGAAACAGAAGAAAAAATAGTTCAGGAAGAAACAGCAGAAAAACAGCAGCCTAAACAGCAGGCTAAAACTTATAGTCATTTAGAATTTGATCATCCTGAAGAAAAGGAAAAAAAAGTTATGAATATTTTTGGTGGAGGAAAGAAGGAGGAAACAGGAAAGATGAAAGTAAGCTATGTCTCAATAATTAGACCGAAAGTTTTTGAAGATTCCAGATTAATAGCAGACTCGATAAAGGAAAAGAAAGTTGTAACTTTCAGCTTAGAGTTTTTAGAATTTGAGGTAGGACAAAGAGTAATAGATTTTGTTAGTGGAGCGGCTTATGCGATGGATGCACATCTTTCAAAAGTTACAGATAAAGTTCTTACATCTATTCCAAATGGAGTGGGATATGAAGATATTGATACTTCATTAGAAGAAGAAAAAGACGGAAGTAAATTATTATAATTAAAATTTAAAAATATACCTTGGTTATTATAAATTATAATAATTTTAGGTATATTTTTGTTATGTTAGAAAGTATAAATAAATTTTTACCTGTTAGGGGAAATATATGATAATAATGCAAAGTTATGAAAAAATAACGGAAAAAATAA
>CAJPML010000310.1 GCA_905371725.1 Leptotrichia sp. oral taxon 215 | reverse complement strand
CCATCTACTAGTATATTTAAATTATATATGTTACCTATCAGATCATCTGCTGTTCTTCCTGTATTATCCAATACTTTAACTGTTGTTACACCATGTGTAGTTCCAGCCCCACCTTTACCTATAGCAAGAGGATTGTTTGAACCTGCACCTGTCTGATAATTATATACGCTCATATTTCCAGTACCTACTGTATAGGTAGTTGATGCAAATGCTCCTGTTGTTGGACTCATCGTATATTCAGAATATGTATCTGTTCCAAATCCCGATCCACCAATAATTTTTGATATTGATATCCCTGCATTATGGCTTCCTTCCAGTTTTACCTTTCCATCTTTTCCATCTATTATAGTTTCATCATAGTAAATAGCATCTGTATCCACTGTTTTACCAGGTGTTCTTCCGTTAAATATATTTGGAACTCTTATTCCATAACTTCCTCTTGTAGTAGTTGCATCTGCCGCTGAAGGATCTGCACTTGTCACATTAATATCCCCAACTCTGACATAAGTATTTAACGAACCTTTATTTCCCCATGCTGCCTGTTTTGTTGTGTTAAGTGTTCCAGTGTTTATCCGACCAGCCGTAGGCTCAAAATTAAATTCTGAAAAATCAATCCCTATACTGTCAACACTTTTTACATTTATTGTTCCATTATTGTTCATTTCTGAAGCCCATGGTCTATATGTAATATCTGAATATCTGTTTGATATTGCATTACCAGTCAACGGTTGATATTGGGCATAATCTTCAACCATTGCAGTCATCCCTATAAGATAAACACCTAGTCTGTCATCTGTTGAATTTACTGCAGGATTAGCAGCTTCTCTTTCAAGATTAAATACTCCATTATTATTAAATATTGATTCTTTTGCACTTGAAGCCTGCATTTCCACTCCAACTGTCATATGAGCTTTACCTGTTGAAAGTGTATCTTTAGATGATCTTCCATGTAAATTCAAATTACCATTAAAATTTATAATCATAGGATCATAACTTGAAGCAACGTGAGTACCGTTAATACTCATAAATCTTACAGTATTTGTGAAAGGCTTATAACTTCCACCAGCTCCCCTGTTTCTTGGATTCTGAGTATTATTCATCAAAGTCCAGTTACCAGATACTGTTGACTGCAGAGATTCTCCAGGTTGTATTGCAGATCCTAGATTAGTTTGCTGATACTGGGTAAAACTGAATACTGTCTGGGGTGATGAAGCGGTTCCTGTTCTATATGCCGTAAGTCCACCATATTGTGTGTAAACTCCCGGTGTATTGGTAACAACACTTCCTGCTCTTGCATCAGAATAACTAGTTACAGACGGATTAGGATTAGACTGGTCAAATGTCCATGTTCCAGCTACTGTTCCAGTTCCCGTCGTACTTCGTCCCTGATTAACTTTCTGACCGGTATACGTAAAAGGATTATTAACACTAAATCCATTATCTATTATAGACACTGTAGTTCCACTTGGGTTTGCAACAGTATCGGCATTATTTATTATAGTATTTGGCTCAGCAAAAAATGAAACCCCTTGCATATCCTGCGCAAATCCTGTTGCTACTTCATCTAAAGCTGGGGGATTAAATACATTTGGTTTTATATCCGGCAATGCTTTTTCAACAAAAGTTACTGTTGTAACAGGTGGTATTGAAAAATTAATATTTGGGGTTATTACTGTAGGATTTACATTTAAATTAGGTAATGTTGGGGCATTTATATTTATTGCAGGATCTATTATCAGCGGCTGTCCTTTATCAGGTACAGGTACTGTCCCTACAAGTCCATAACTAAGTCCATTTCTATTATTACTTAATGAAGAAGTAGCATCTGCACTCCCAATGGCATTTACACTTAATCTGCTATATACTTCACTATCTGGAGAAACATTCTTTTTCCACCAGTTTCCTCTTTTAAATTTACCCTCAAACGGATATTTCTCTTTTTTGTCTCCTTTTCCCTTATACAAATCTTTCCATTCACTATAATAATAGTTCATACCATATTGCCATGAGCTCCAAGGAGACTTTACTACATGATCTCCTTGTTCCATAAGTTGTATTAGTTCTAAATTAGATGCTTTCATCAATTTATTTGTCTCTTTTCTAGCATCCTTAAAAAGTTTTTTCATATCTCCAATTGAGTTTACAAGCTGCTTTTTTGTAGTTCTAATAGAATCATCACTATCCTTTTTTTCTACTGCCTGGGAAATTACACCTGACATTAAAAATGAAAATAGCAATTCTCTTGTATATTTTAAATCTTTACATTTTTTTGTAAAACTTCTAAGTATTCTTTCAATATTTCTCAAATTATTATCCAAATTTTTCACCTTCTCATTCTTTTCATTTTGTTACCACTTTATAAATATATCAACTTTTATAAAATAATTAATTTTCGTTCTATTATACTTATAATTTATCTCTATTTTCTCCCCCTTTTTTCAAAAATAATCTTTTTTTAAAATTTTTCTCTCTTAAATTTGTACAAGCAAAAAAGCATACATATGTTATTTTAAAGTAAAAAACACTACGTATGCTTTCCAAACTCTACATTATTC
>CAJPML010000309.1 GCA_905371725.1 Leptotrichia sp. oral taxon 215 | reverse complement strand
TTAATGTTGTATCAAGCTTTTTTAATTTATAAACTTATTTAAAATATTTATATTATTTTTAAAATAGTTTCTTAAATTTATATTAATCGTAGGAGGGAAAGGAGAAAAAAGTATGACAGAACGAGAGAAACAGATAGTTAATCTTATTAAGGAAAATCCTCTTATTACACAGGAGGAAATTGCTGCTAAATTAAACTGTGCAAGAACTTCTATTGCAGTTCATATTAGTAACCTAATGAAAAAAGGTGTCATTCTTGGAAAAAAATACATTATTAATGAAGATCCCTATATTTTAACTATTGGGGGAACAAATGTCGATATTCAGGGAAAATCTCACACAAATGTTATTCGTTATGATTCAAATCCTGGAATAATAGGCATTTCATTTGGAGGGGTAGGAAAAAATATAGCTGAAAATATATCTAAACTTGGTATAAGTTCAAAATTAATTACTGCTCTTGGAGATGACATATACGGAAATGACATTAGAGAGCATTTGCAAAATCAAAATCTTGATATTAGTGATATATTATTTCTTAAAAATCAGCCGACTTCAATGTATCTATCCATTTTAAATGATGATAAGGAAATGGAAATGGCTATTTCTTCAATGGATATCTGTAAAAATATTACACCTAAGTATTTGGATACAATTAGAAAAAGAATAGTTAATTCTAAATTAATTATAGTTGACACAAACCTTGAGGAAGAAACTTTGAGATATCTTGCATTTCTAAGAAGAAAACCACCTTTGATACTTGATACAGTTTCTACTAAAAAAGCAATAAAAGTAAAAGAATTCATTGGAAGATTCCATACTATTAAGCCAAATAGAATAGAAGCTGAAATTCTTTCAGGTATTTCAATTTATTCAAAAGATGATATGAAAAGAGCTGGAGATTACTTTTTAAATAAAGGAGTTAAAAAAGTATTTATTTCATTAGGGTCAGATGGTGTATTCTATATGACTGAAAATGAAGCAGAAACTATTAAGATTCCTCGTATAAATCCTGCAAGTTCAACAGGTGCAGGAGATGCATTTGTTGCAGGAATTGCATATGGTGAATATTATGATCACGATATTAGAACTGCTACTAAATTTGGATTAGGAGCAGCAATTCTTACTTCATTAAGTGACAAAACTGTAAGTGATCAAATGAACATTAAAAATGTAGAAAATATAATAAAGGAGATGGAAATATAAAATGTTAGAAAAATATCTTGAAATTAATCCAGAAGTGAAAAATGCGCTTGAAAATAATATTCCTGTTGTAGCTTTGGAATCTACAATTATCTCACACGGAATGCCTTACCCACAAAATGCTGAAACTGCATTGAAAGTGGAAAGCATAGTAAGAGAAAACGGAGGAATTCCTGCAACAATAGGAATAATAAACGGAAAGCTTAAAGTTGGATTATCTCCGGATGAAATCGAACTACTAGGAAAAGAAGGGGAAAAAGTTGCAAAGGTAAGTAGAAGAGATATTCCTTACATTGTTGCAAATAAGCTAAATGGCGCAACTACTGTAGCTTCTACAATGATAATTGCAAATATGGCAGGAGTTAAAATATTCGCAACAGGTGGAATTGGTGGAGTTCATAGAGGTGCAGAAACTACAATGGATGTTTCTGCTGACTTGGAAGAATTAGCAAATACAAATGTCGCTGTTATCTGTGCAGGAGCAAAATCAATCCTAGACTTAGGTCTTACTCTTGAATATCTTGAAACTCACGGAGTTCCTGTTTTAGGATATCAAACTAAGGAATTACCTGCATTCTATACTAGAAAAAGCGGATTTAACTTAGATTATAAAATTGATTCTCCTGAAGAACTGGCTGAACTGTTACATACAAAATGGGAATTAGGATTAAACGGAGGGGCTGTTATTGCAAATCCTATTCCTGAAGAGTACTCAATGGACAGTGAAGTTATAAATAAAGTTATAAAAGATGCTATCTCAGAAGCTGATAAGTTAGGAATAAAAGGAAAGGATACTACGCCATTCCTTCTTGATAAAATTCAAAAACTTACAGAAGGTTCAAGTTTGAAAGCCAATATAGAACTGGTGTTTAACAATACTAAGCTTGCAACTCAGATAGCAACAGAACTTTCAAAACTTTCAAAATAATTTATAAAACAGGAGTGTCTCAAAAATTAGAAAATTTGAGACACCCCTTTTTTAGTTTCATTATAACTAACAGAAGTTAATAATATTTCTTGTAGTTTTTCTTCATATTCATCTATCCTATTTTCTATTAAGGCTTCCATTAAGTCTGATAACTTATTTCCTCTTCCAAAATATTTTTCAAAAAATGTTTTTCTATATAAAGTTCTCACTTCTTTATTCGGCAATCTTAATATATAGTTATCTTCATCCACTTTTTCTTCTATTGTTAAGTATCCACTAAATAATAATAGTTCCCATAACTCATTCTCATCTAATAGTTTTGATAAATCTGATGTACCTGATATATTTTGCCTTAATCCTTCTCCATTAAATAATCTTTCTAAAGCTCTTACTGTATCCTTTGTTATTTTCTTTAATACGTCATTT
>CAJPML010000308.1 GCA_905371725.1 Leptotrichia sp. oral taxon 215 | reverse complement strand
ATTTACAAGTTGAACGAGTTATCTCAAAATATAGAAATCAACTATATAAAAAATTATATTTATGAATTATTTGTAAATTTCTATTTCCTACATTTTGAGATAACTCGTTCAACTTGTAAATGATGTGTTCATTATCAAAGAATTTCTGTTTTTAAAGCAGTCTCTTTTTTGTTTACACTTCAGACTTAGTTTTATAAATTTATAAAGGCATAAAAGCCATAATGAAAGGATATAAATTATGTTTGTATATTATGATTCGAAAACAGGAAATGTACAAAGATTTATAGATAAAATAAAAAAAGAAAGACCGGAATGGAGTTTTGTCAAGATAAGTAGTGATATGGAAATATCGGAAAAAGGTCATTTAGTAACATTTACTACTAATTTTGGAGAAATTCCCGATACTACAGAAAAGTTTCTGGAAAATGAAAATAACAGAAAATACATAGCATCTGTATGTTCAAGTGGTAACATGAACTGGGGAACACTATTTGGAAAAGCCGCAGATAAAATAGAAGAAAAATATGGTATTCCTGTACTGATGAAATTTGAGCTGTCAGGGACACATGTTCAGGTGGAATATTTTATAAACAATATTGAAAATAAATAATATATGAAAAAAATTAAGAAATGAGGGAAAAAAATTGGCAAGAGCGAAAAAATGGATATATCTAAATAATGAAATAATGGTAAAAAAAGATGGAGAATTTCAGCTTGAAAAGGATAAGGAAGCTGTTTATTCCTATTTTATAGATTATGTAAACAAAAATACAGTGTTTTTTCATAATTTAAAGGAAAAAATGGATTATCTTATTGAAAATGATTACTATATAAATTTTTATGACATGTATACATTTGAAGAAATAAAAGAAGTATTTAAGTCAGTGTATAATAAAAAATTCAGATTTGCTTCCTTTATGAGTGCATCAAAATTTTATCAGAGTTATGCTTTAAGAGATGACACGGGAGAAAAGTTTCTGGAAAGATATGAAGACAGAATAGCCATTGTTTCATTGTATCTGGCACAGGGAAATAAGGAAAAGGCAATGGAATATGCAGAAATGCTCATAAATCAGGAATATCAGCCTGCCACACCTACATTTCTTAATTCTGGAAAAAAGAGATCAGGAGAGCTTGTATCATGTTTCCTTGATGAAATGGGAGATAATCTGAGTGGAATAGGATATGTGTTTGATTCTGCAATGAAGCTTTCTTCAATTGGAGGAGGAGTATCCATAAATCTTTCTAAAGTAAGATCAAGGGGAGAATCAATAAAAGGCGTAGAAGGAAGGGCATCAGGAGTCCTTCCTATTATGAAAATACTTGAAGATATTTTTTCCTATGCAAATCAGCTGGGACAGAGGGCAGGAGCTGGAGCTGTGTACCTGAATGTATTCCATTCTGACATTAATGAATTTTTAGACTGTAAAAAGATAAATGTAGATGAAAAAATAAGAATAAAATCCCTTTCAATAGGAGTAATCATGCCGGATAAATTTATGGAACTGGCAAGGGAAGATGAAATCTGCTACACATTTAATCCTCATACCGTATTTTTAGAATATGGACAATATCTGGATGAAATGGATATGAATGAAATGTATGAAAAACTGGTTGACAATCCTAATGTTAAAAAGAAAAAAATTAATGCAAGGGAACTTTTAATTAAAATTTCCCAGACACAGAAGGAAAGCGGATATCCATATTTATTCTTTAAGGACAATGCAAATAAGGAACATGCCCTGAAGGAAATAGGTTCTGTGAAATTTTCAAACTTGTGTACAGAAATAATGCAGCTGTCGGAAGTTTCAGACATAAATTCGTATTTTGAGGAAGATATTATAAGAAGAGGAATTTCATGTAATCTGGGGTCACTAAATATTGCCACAGTAATGGAAAATAAAAGAATAAGGGAAGCCACAAGGGCTGCGATAGATTCACTGACAACAGTATCAGATTTGACAAACATTGATGTAGTGCCTTCAATCAAAAAGGCAAATGAAGAACTTCACAGTGTAGGACTTGGAGCAATGAATCTGCATGGATATTTTGCAAAGAACTTTATAATGTATGAAAGCAGGGAAGCACTTGATTTCTGTAATGTATTCTTTATGATGGTGAATTTCTACTCACTTGAAAGATCGATGGAAATAGCCAGAGAAAAAGGAGAAACATTTAAGGATTTTGATAAGTCGGAATATGCAAATGGAAATTATTTTAATAAATATCTTGAAAATGAATACTTGCCTCAGACTGACAAAGTAAAGGAACTGTTTGAAGGGATACATATTCCAACTCAGGATGACTGGGCAAGACTGAAGGAGGATGTAATGAAATATGGTGTATACAATGCTTATAGAATGGCCATTGCACCAAATCAGTCTACATCTTATATAATGAACTCTACAGCTTCCATAATGCCTGTTGTGGACACGATAGAAGTAAGGGAATATGGAGACAGTACGACATTCTATCCAATGCCTTACCTGACAAATGACAACTATTTCTTCTATAAATCTGCGTATGCTATGGATCAGAAAAATATACTGAAACTTGTTTCTGTAATACAGAGACACGTAGA
>CAJPML010000307.1 GCA_905371725.1 Leptotrichia sp. oral taxon 215 | reverse complement strand
TTTATTTTTTCACCCATGTAATAAACATTCTTATCATCTTTTAGAAGAGAAAATCCTATCAACTCAGCAGTTTTCGGATTTGCTCCTTCCAAAATTTCACTTCCATAATAAACCTTTCCTTTATCTATTGAATAATAATCTCCTAAATTTTGAGCAATATCTCCAAATCCAACATTTACCAAAATTAAAAATAATACTATTTTTAAAAAAATCTTTTTCACAAATCATCCTTTCTCTTAATCCAAAAATTCCTTTACTTCTATACATCTTCTTTCATTATTTCAATTCCTTTAACTCTTTTAAATCAGGATAAACTTCTTTAAGTACTGGTATAGATGTTTTATCAATATTTACCATATACCATTTACCTTCATCTTCAAATATTAAAGTTTCCATCTTACTAGCTCCTGTTTTTTTTCCATCTGCTTCCAAATGAGAACTAAGTGGTACAATAACATATGTTCTTCCTGCAAAAGTCTGATTTACTCTTGCTTTACTAAAATCTCTTACCATTATTAGTTTTGCACCTTCGTAGTTTTCAGTTGAAAAACTTATTACTCCTTCTCTAAATTCTTCTTCGGTAATTTCATTCGTTTTTGCTACGTAGGCAGCTACTTTTTCTGGAAATAAATCAAACATATGTTGATGTTCTCCATTTTCTATATATTTTTCATTTTCTTTGACTTTAGCTTCAATTTCAGTTTTATTTTTATCCCAAATTTCTTTTGCCAAGTCACTTTGTACTTTTTTAACATTTACACATTCTGTAGAATTTGACTTTATCTCCCCTGTACTGCATTTTTTCATTGTTTCCTTCAAAAGATTTTCATTTTGTTTCAAACTGTCTGCTGAATTGTTATTACCACAACTTAGTAATCCAATAAATATTATTAAAATTAGTATACATTTCATTTTTTTCATTATAATTCTCCTTCTATAATTTTATTTTAATCTTTCATAACTTAATAAACACGTTTTTCCAACTGGCTCTTATGAATAAATCCCCTATATTCTTTGACTGTTGGGTCATTCTTATAATCAGAAGGATAGTCAGCATAATAAACATAATACCAGTCACCATATTTTGTAATATATCTTACAATTATTTCATTATCTAATTTTGAAATAACTTTTGAATCTTTAGTAGGTTTTTCGCGCATATTTGCATATCCATCCTTAGCGTTTACCCTATATTCTTCCAGATAGCCAAATTCATCTGGATTTGGGTCATCAAAATCACCTGATTCATCCAACTTTTTCACTTTAAGTTTTGTAATTTTGGGTTTTGCTCCTTCAATTTTCTCTAATTCAATAACCTGTGCATAAACTGTTGTAAAATCACATTCTGTGTACGGAGTTACTTTTTTTATTTTAACCCTTGCTGGAGACTGTAATTCTCCTTTTTGAATTTTTCCCATTTTTTTAACTTCTTCTGGAAAAATTTTTTTTAATATTTCAGTTTTAGCCTTTTCATTTTCAGCAAATTCCTTCTCATAATCCCAATTTATATCCTGATTATAAAAAGTAAAGTCATTAGGCATAAGGACTATTACTTTATTATGAGCAATATCCTTATTTTCAGGATAGAACATCATTCTACCATATCCTATTGAAGAACAGGGTACATCTGGATCACTTTTATCCCAATTAATTTTAAAAGTCCCCTTCAAATTCAAAATTACACCGTCATCAGTCAAAATAATCTCATCAGTTTTTTTACTTTGACCAAAAGAAAACATAGAAATTAACAGAAAAAAGTAGCAAAAGAAAACATTTCTAAATTTAAAATTTTTAATTCTCATAATATACTCACTTCTCCTTTATATTTTACTGACAGCTATTTGTAAAAATTGATTATTATATTCCTCTTTATTGACTAAAAACTAATATCCGGCTTTCTCACTTTCCAATCCCGTTACTATAGCAATTCCTGAACTTGTTCCCAGTCTTGTTGCACCTAATTCAATATATTTTTTTGCAGTTTCAAGATCCTTTACTCCTCCACTTGCCTTAACCTGCGCTTTATCTCCAACTACTGACTTCATGAGTTCCACATCTTCAAATGTTGCCCCTCCTGTTCCAAATCCTGTAGAAGTTTTTACAAAATCCGCCTTTGCGTTCAGTGACAGTTCACATGCCTTTTTCTTTTCATCATCAGTAAGGTAACAAGTTTCTATTATTACTTTTAATACATTATTCCCGATAGTTTCCTTTATTTCCCTGATTTCATTTTCCACATAGTCAAATTCTCCATCTTTTAATGCACCAATATTTATAACCATGTCTATTTCTGAAGCTCCATCTTCTATAGCTCTCCTAGCTTCAAAAACTTTAGCGTCTTTAGACATTGCTCCCAAAGGAAATCCTACAACTGCGGCAACTTTCACATCAGAATGTTTTAGCTGTTCATATGCATATCTAACATTGGCACCATTTACACATACAGAAAAGAAATCATATTTTTTTGCCTCTTCACATAATTTCTTTATATCTTCTTTCTTGGCAGTCGCCTTTAATATTGTATGATCGATAAATTTGTTTATTTCCATCATTACCATTCCCTTCTTTGATTTGTTATTTAT
>CAJPML010000306.1 GCA_905371725.1 Leptotrichia sp. oral taxon 215 | reverse complement strand
AATATAGTCTTAGCAAAATAAAGAAATATCCCACATATTACTACGGTTACTCCTAGTTCGCTAATTTCTTTAAAAAACATTTTTTCCCCCTAGTTGCTAAAGTGCAGCAGGATTTTCTTTTTTTTCTACATTAAATATATTTTGTAGTACTACTCTTAAATCGCAGTTCTTTTTGGCCTCTTCCAGTGCTATTGTTAATGCTTCTTCTCCTACCTCTTCAACAAAATTTGGAATAAAAGGTCTGTCAATTGTTTTTTCTTTTTCCAGCAGATCCTCTAATTTTTTCCAAAAACCATCATGTACTTCCTTGAATTTTTCTATTCCAGCTTTCCCTTTGCTCAATATTTCTGTTTTATAAATTAATGTCTTTCCTAATTCTAAAATTTTACCTGTTATATAAATTTTTGCTGCTAATCTGTCCATAATTATCTTCTCCTTTGTTATATTTGTTTTATATTTTTATTTTAAGCCACCTGACAGGCTCAATTTTGCGTTTAAACTTGTCAGATAACCTTTTATACCTAAATTGATTTTAAAGCCCGTGTGAGCTAAATATACAAACCATTTTTTCTATAGACTCAATTTTTCCATTTTTTGAGTCTATAAAATTTTTTAGACTTAATTTTTTAAAATTTTGAGTCTTATTTTATTTCAAAGTGAGGTGTATCGTGCATTTTCCAGTTTCCTCCCCACTCGATATTTACTCCTTTTTCTTTTGCTATCTTTAAAATATGCTCAGATATAATTTTTAATTTCTTATCATCATACCCTTCTTCAGAAGTAAATTTTCTATATTCTCCGTTTTCAATAACTCCGCAAGGAAAAATGTCGACCGCATGACCAAATCCATCAGCTTTGATTTGATGGTTAGATTTTGACTTGTAGCCATCACAGTTTGTCACTTTCCGACCAGGTTTGGTTCTTCCAAGCTGATACAAAGCAAATTGTTCTTCTGCTGTTCTAGCTCCGTCTGTGATTCTGAAATCAAATGGGCTATTTTCAATTGCAGCTTTCATTACTTCAATAAGTTTTGGATGTACTTTTGACATTTTATCCAAACTTGTTTGTGCAAAGGAATATTTTTTATTCTCTGTTGCTGTATTTTCTTTATCCCAATCTTTCAAATACTCCTCCTTTCTTTGAACTCTGTTCAGCCATCCTGTCAAGAAATCTTCCTGTGTCTTGTCTGCTTCAACTTTACTTCTGTAATAAATTCTCTGTAAGTTGTGATAAACTTCTAAAAATTTTTCAGAATCTGCTGCATTTAATGCTTCCAAAGTTTTATTTCCGATTATTCCATCAACATCTAAATTTGCATTAGTAAGCTGGTTTATAGCAATCTGTGCATTTTTAATTCCATTTTTTCCTGAATTAACAGCCCAATCGCATATAGATAGTGCAACTTTGTCATTATTTACTCTATCCAGTTTGTTTCCTAAGTAATATTTTTTAAGATATATATTTTTTGCAAAATCTATTGTTAAATCTTGCATGTTTCCTTTATATCCAAAGTCTCTTGCTTCTTCTTCAGTTATACCCCAAGTAGTTTTACCCCCTTTATCATTTTTGTCATCTGAATATCCACCCTCAACTTTCAGCAGATAATCAAATATTCTTTCAAATCTTTCCATTTGCATCACCTCTTTCTAATTTTTAAAAAAATCATTCACATCTAAGTCAAGCAACTGTTCAATGCTATATCTTTCAAGACCAGTTACTGCTGTTTGTTCTGCCATATCAGCAACTTCAATTATATTTTGTATTTTTTCAGCTAAAACTTTTAATTCTGCTTTGTTTAACTCAATAAATTCAACTAAACCTTTTTCATTTTGTGCCTTTATTTTTTCTATCTTGTCCTGTTCCAGCACCCACATCAGGGATATTTTAAGTGATAGCCTATTTCTATTTTTTTCATTGTTTTCAAATGTATACTTTTTACCAGCTTTTTCAATTTCTATTGTCTGATTCAAGTAATTTGATTTTGCTTCTGCTAAATCTTGCAGTAACTTGTCTTTGAGTTGTTTTTTTCTTTCATTCATCAAAGTGTTATCCACTTTCCATTTTTTGTTTTCTCTATCCCAGATACTCCAGTCATTCGGCTTTGTAACTCTTTTGACAGACTTAGTCTTTTCATCTAAATACTCTCCGTCCGCTAAAAAGAGTTTTCCAGCAACAATTTGTTCGTACTCGTTCATCTCCCTTAGTTCGCCTGTTTCTGTGTCTATAACGGGATTTATAAGTAACGAAGTTGAATAAACCATTGTTTCAGAATTCCAATCTGGAAAAAATAAATTAGGATTTTCCTTAAATTTTTCAACCCCTAAAGTCATTGGTTGAGCTATTAACTCTAAAGAGTTTTTGTCATAAATGTAAATTATCATTTTTTTACCTCCTATATTTTTTATTATTTATTTTTTTGTTTCCAAATTTTTATAAATTGGAAAATTTATTTGAAACTCATCAAATTAGTTTACGAAACAATATCCCGGTCGGAAAAGTTTTTGAGACAACAATAAAATTTCCGACTAGATCCTGCAAAGTTTTTTACAATGTGTATACTGGTAACACTCAATTAGTCGACTTAAATAATG
>CAJPML010000305.1 GCA_905371725.1 Leptotrichia sp. oral taxon 215 | reverse complement strand
CCGGTCTAAATTGAGCAGTATCAGTGTAATAGTAAAACTGTTACGTGATAATATAAAGAATAATAGGAAATAGTTATAATAAAGAATATAAACAATTAATTCAGAGAAAAAACAGGAGGTAGAAAAATGCATTGCGTTCAGCAGATAACAGATAAAATTTATTGGATTGGAGGAAATGACAGAAGACTGGAAAGATTTGAGAATATGTTTCCTATACCAAAAGGAGTTTCATATAATTCAAGTCTTATCTTAGATGAAAAAACAGCTATTATAGATACAGTAGATGCGTCAATCAGGGCACAGTATCTGGAAAATATAAAGTATCTTTTACAGGGAAGGGAACTTGACTACTTGATAATCAATCATATGGAACCTGACCATTGTGGAAATATAGAAGATTTACTGATGTTATATCCAAATTTGAAAATAGTTGGAAATAAAAAGACATTTACATTCTTTGAACAGTTTTATAATACAACTGCAGCAGAAAATTATTATGAAATAAAAGAAGGGGATGTACTGGATTTAGGAGAAAACAAACTAAGATTTATCGGAGCACCTATGGTTCACTGGCCAGAAGTGACAATGACATACGAAGAAACAAAAGGAATATTATTCTCAGCAGATGCCTTTGGAACATTTGGAACATTAAATGGTAATATATTTAAAGATGAAGTGGATTTTGATGGTTACTATCTTTCTGAAATGAGAAGATATTATACAAATATAGTTGGTAAATACGGAATGCAAGTACAGAATGTATTTAAAAAATTGAAAGATATTGCTATAAATATGATAGTTCCTTTACATGGACCAATTTGGAGAACACCTGAAGATGTAAATTATCTGCTTGATTTACATAACAAATGGAGTGCAAACACTCCAGAAAAACAGGGAGTTGTTCTGATATATGGTTCAATGTACGGAAATACTGAAAATACAGTTAACTGTATTGCAAATAAATTAGCGCAGAAGGGAGTAAAGGATATAAAAGTTTTTGATGTTTCAAAAACACATCCTTCATACATAATTTCTGATGCATGGAAGTACAGCAATCTTGTATTGGCAGCACCTACTTATAATACTGGATTATATCTTGTAATGGATTCATTGCTTCATGAACTTGCATCATTAAGTTATCAAAACAGAAAAGTTTCTTTAATTGGAAATCATACATGGGCAACAGGAGCTTTAGGAGCAATGAAAAAGAAATTTGAAACTGAATTTAAAAAAATTGAAATAGTTGGAGAACCTTTGGATGTAAAATCAGCATTAAGACCTGAGCAGGAAGAAATTCTAGACAATCTAGTTGATGCGATTGTTGAAAGTATGAAATAATTTATAAAAACAAGGTGAAAAATTCATAGGTAAAGTATATAGAAATTGCTAGTAATAAAAATTTATATATAGAGGAGAAACGAAATGAGAAGATTGACAGGAATTGGAGCTTCGGAAGGAGTGTCTATAGGTAAAGTATTACTTTTCAGGGAAGAAGAAATGATAATACCTGAAGTAAAAGCTGCAGATTCAACGATTGAATCTGAATTGACAAAATTGGAAGAAGGATTGAAAAAATCCAAAACTCAATTAATCTCCATTAGAGAAAAAGTAAAGGAAAAAATGGGGGAAGACAAGGCTGCAATTTTTGATGGGCACATAATGCTTCTGGAAGATGAAGACTTGCTTATGGAAGTTCAGGATAAGATTAAAGGGGAAGGAATGCCTGCAGCAAGAGCGTTAAAAGAAGGTATAGATGAATACTGTGAAATGATTTCACAGTTGGATGATGCTTATCTGAGAGAAAGAGCTGCTGATCTTCAGGATATTGGGAAGAGATGGCTTAAAAACTTATTAGGTATAAAAATATATGATTTAAGTAATCTTGAACCTAATACTGTAGTAATAACTTATGATTTAACACCTTCAGATACTGCACAGCTTGATTTGGAAAACTGTGTAGGATTTATAACAGAAGTTGGTGGAAAAACTGCCCATTCGGCAATTATGGCAAGATCTCTTGAATTACCTGCAATAGTTGGGGTAAAAGGTATTCTTGGAGAAGCTAAGGAAGGTGAAACTGTTATAATGGATGGGGAAGCTGGAGAACTGTTCCTTAATCCTGCAGAAGAATTACTGGCTCAATATAAAGTTAAAAGAGAAGTATTGAGAAAAGAAAAAGAAGAGCTGAAAAAATTAATAGGTGAAGAAGCTATAACTACTGATGGAAGAAAAGTAGATATCTGGGGGAATATAGGAAGTCCTAATGATGTAGATGCTGTTATAGAATCAGGAGCAACAGGAATCGGACTTTATAGAACAGAGTTCCTATTCATGAATTCTGATCATTTTCCAACTGAAGAAGAGCAATACCAGGCATATAGGGTAGTTGCTGAAAAAATGAAAGGAAAACCTGTAACTATAAGAACAATGGATATAGGTGGAGATAAAGAACTTCCTTATCTTGATTTACCAAAAGAATTAAATCCATTCCTTGGATACAGGGCAATAAGAATTTCATTGGAAAACAAGGATATGTTTAAAACACAGTTGAGAGCTATTTTGAGAGCTTCTCAATATGGTCAGATAAAAATAA
>CAJPML010000304.1 GCA_905371725.1 Leptotrichia sp. oral taxon 215 | reverse complement strand
AGTAACAAATAAATTATTAAATAAAATTGGATTAAATAGAAATCCATATACACTAGTTGAAGATTTGACGATAAGTGAAAAACAACAGGTAGAAATTGCAAAAGCACTTGCTTCCGATGCAGATGTTATAATAATGGATGAACCTACTACTTCATTAACTGAAAGTGAAACAAATAATCTTTTTAGAATAATTAGGCAGTTAAAAATGGAAGGAAAGGGAATTGTCTATATTTCCCATAAATTAAAAGAATTAAAGGAAATAGGAGATGTAGTAACAGTATTAAAAGATGGAAAAGATGTTGGGACAAAAAATATTAAAGATGTAGAGATTAATAATCTTGTAACAATGATGGTTGGGCGGGAAATAAAATCAAGGTATGATTCAAATAATACGAAGATTAATAAAAAGAAAGTAATTTTTGAAGTAAATAATTTAACACGTAAGGATGAAAAAGTAAAAAATATTTCTTTTGAAATTAATGAAGGGGAAGTGTTAGGATTTGCAGGCTTAGTAGGTTCTGGAAGAAGTGAGTTAATGGAGGCAATATTTGGAGTTCATCCTATAAAAAATGGAAATATAAAAATATTTGGAAAAGAATCAGTTCCTAAAAATGAATATGATTCTATAAAAAGAGGAATGGGTTTTGTTACTGAAAATAGAAGAGAAACAGGTTTTTTTCATAATTTTGATATTAAACAAAATATATCGATTCTTCCTTTTATTAAAAATTCAAAATTAAAGGGAACATGGGGATTAGTTAATGATAAAAAAGAAAAGGAATATGGATTAAAAGGAAAAAATCAGTTAAATATAAAATGTGCGTCGATAGACCAAAATATAACTGAACTATCAGGAGGAAATCAACAAAAAGTAATTTTAAGTAAATGGATGATGGCCGATTCTTCATTAATAATATTTGATGAGCCTACCAAAGGAATTGATATAGGAAGTAAGAGTGAAATCTATACAATCATAAGAAAATTATCCGATGAAGGTAAAATTATTATGATGGTATCTTCAGAAATGCCGGAATTATTAGCTGTATGTGATAAAATCGCAGTATTTAAAGAGGGAAAAATAGCTAAAATTTTATCTATAGAAGAAGCTTCAGAAGAAGTAATAATGCAAATATTAACTAGTGAAGGAGAAGAATAATGAAATCGGAATTTAATACATTATGGCAGAAATATGGAACTTTTGGTATTTTAATTATAGTAATGGTAGTTTTTGGTATAAGTCAACCTGTTTTATTTTTTTCATTTGATAATATAACTCAAATTATTTTGCAGAGTTCTGTAAATATATTAATTGCTTGTGGTGAATTTTTTGCAATACTGATAGCAGGGATAGATTTATCAGTTGGTTCAGTAATTGCCCTTACAGGTATGTTTACAGGGAAATTGTTAGTAGCAGGGATGAATCCGATTTTTGCAATATTAATAGGAGGTGTTTTGGCAGGAGCGCTAATAGGATTATTAAATGGAATTTTAGTCAATGTTACAGAACTCCATCCATTTATAATTACTTTGGGTACTCAGGCAATATTTAGAGGGATAACTTTGATTATTTCAGATGCTAGACCTGTTTTTGGTTTTAATCCTTTATTTACAAGAATGATAGCAGGAAGAATAGCTGGAATACCTATACCAGCAATTATAGCAATAATTGTAGCATTAATTTTAGGATTTTTGACTACAAAAACTAAATTAGGAAGAAATATCTATGCTCTTGGAGGAAATAAACAGGCTGCATGGTTTTCAGGAATAGATGTCAAATTACATACTTTGATAGTTTTTATAATTTCAGGTACGTGTGCAGGAGTAGCAGGAGTAGTTTCCACAGCGAGAGTTGGTGCAGCTGAACCAGGTGCAGGTGCAGGTTTTGAAACCTTTGCAATAGCTGCAGCAATAATTGGAGGAACAAGTTTTTTTGGAGGAAAAGGAAAGATATTTGGGGTTGTAATGGGAGGATTAATCATAGGAGTTATAAATAACGGATTAAATTTACTTACAGTACCTACATACTACCAGCAAATTGTAATGGGAGGATTAATTATTCTTGCAGTTACAGCAGATAAAATATTTGGAGGTAAAAAGAAAGGAGAGTAACATGGAAAAAATGAAATTTTCTCCATCGCTTATGTGTATGGATTTAACTAAATTTAAGGAACAGGTAGACATATTAAATGAAAGAGCAGATTTTTATCATGTAGATATAATGGATGGTCATTTTGTAAAAAATATAACATTATCTCCATTTTTTGTAGAACAGTTGAATAAAATTTCAAAGCTTCCGATAGATGTACATTTAATGACTGAATTTCCAGGAGACTATATTGATGAACTAGGAAAAGTTGGGGCAACATATATATCTCCACATGCTGAAACAATAAACAAAGACGCTTTTAGAATTATAAATAAAATAAAATCTTTAGGATGTAAAGTTGGAATAGTTTTAAATCCATCTACTCCTATTGAATGGATAGAATACTATATTCATTTAATAGATAAAATAACAATTATGACCGTAGATCCAGGATTTGCAGGTCAGCCTTTCATTCCTGAAATGATTGAAAAAATAAAGAAACTAAAAAAATT
>CAJPML010000303.1 GCA_905371725.1 Leptotrichia sp. oral taxon 215 | reverse complement strand
ATATAGAAATTGTAAAGGAACGATTAGAAAAAAATGAATAATAAAATAAAAGGTATGGAACTATCTGAACTGTATTTTAAAAGTGTATATTTACCAGTTC
The DNA here is from genome assembly GCA_905371725.1 of Leptotrichia sp. oral taxon 215. Classification (GTDB taxonomy): domain Bacteria; phylum Fusobacteriota; class Fusobacteriia; order Fusobacteriales; family Leptotrichiaceae; genus Leptotrichia_A. Next base: position 2,500 of record CAJPML010000303.1, on the reverse strand, counting down.
TGGAAAAGGATTTTCCTGATTTATATGAAAAAATGGCAGCAGGTCTTGCAGGTGAGGGTTCAGAATGTTTCGGGTATGATGATGAAATATCACAGGATCATGACTTTGGTTCATCCTGCTGTATATGGCTTACGCAGGAAGATTATGAAAAATATGGAAGAAGGCTATCTGATGCGCTGGAATCCCTTCCAAAGGAATTTATGGGATTTAGAGCTTTAAATATAAGTGAGTGGGGAAATGACAGGCGCGGAGTCTTAAACATGAATGACTGGTATTATAAATTTTTAGGAATGGAAACATATCCTTCAAATCTATATGACTGGCGTCTTATACCTGAAACAGCCCTTGCTGCGGCAACTAACGGAAAGGTGTTTGTTGATAACCTGGGGGAATTTACTAAAATAAGGGATAAACTGTCTGAGTATTTTCCTGAAGACATAAGATTGAATAAAATAGCAACAAGATGTATGAAAATTGCGCAGTCAGGACAATATAACTTTTCGAGATGTATGAAAAGAAATGAAATTGTTGCGGCAAGAATGGCAGAAACGGAATTTTTAGATGAAGCAGTACATATGATTTACTTGCTTAACAGAAGGTATAAGCCGTTTTATAAATGGTTCCACAGAAGACTGAAAGAACTGCCGATTTTAGGAGAGAAAACATATATGATAATAGAAAATCTTGTGAAATTTTCTTTTGATGATGTGGATAAAAAAATAGAAATAATAGAAGAAATATGTAGAGATATAATCACAGAACTGAAAAGACAGAAGATAATAAAAAATGTAAAAAGTGATTTTCTGCTTGATTATGGTCCGGAAATTCAAAGAAGTATAGCAGATGAAAAACTTAGAAACTGGAGCCCGTGGCTTGATTAGGAGGTAATCTGAATGAAGGAAAATAATGAAAATGAAGAAATTAAACAGAATATAATTCAACAAATTATAATAAGGGAATGGGAATTTTTTCAGAATGTTCATAATAAAGGTGGGAGAGCATCGTGTCAGGATAATTATGAAGAATTTAATATTATGAGAAGCAGTCAGTGGGAAATATTTTCCTTGCCGATATTGCGAAGCTACCTTGATGATTTAGTTTTAGCAAAACATAGGGATAGAAATCCTGTTATGGAAAAATACGCATATATGATGAAATACAGTGCACCTAAAGAATATGAAAAGATAGAAAATCTTTTGCCTATAATATCTGAACGGAAAAGGGAAATAACTGAAAAAATCATAAAAATCTATTTGAAATGGGAAGCCGAAACAATGAGAAAATATCCTGTAATTACGGATAAAGGAAGAAAATTGTACTCTGAGTCTGATACGCCTGAATATACTTCCATAGAAACATATCTGAGAGGGGAACTGTTTTCATACTCGGAGAAAACTTTACAGCTTTATTACGACTATGTGAAAGATTGTAAAAATGAAAATAAAAATTTAGCAGAAATAAATATTGAAAATATAGTAAGAAAAAAAGGTTATAATTCATTAGAAGATGCAGAAAATAAAAGTGGTCTTTAGATTTACAATTTACCTTGATTTATCTTTTTACAAAAAAATTAAAAAAGTACTTGACAAATTATCTGAATTGTTATATAATCATATTCGTGTTAAAGATAATAAGTTTTTGTGCCTTGGTGGCGAAATCGGTAGACGCACAGGACTTAAAATCCTGTGGAATTTTTTTCCGTGCCGGTTCAAGTCCGGCCCGAGGCACCACTTTAAACTATTATCTACATTAAAAATGATATCGCGGGATAGAGCAGTCTGGTAGCTCGTCGGGCTCATAACCCGAAGGTCGTTGGTTCGAATCCGGCTCCCGCCACCAAATGCCTAGATAGCTCAGTTGGCTAGAGCATGCGGTTCATACCCGCAGGGTCGAAGGTTCGAATCCTTTTCTAGGCACCATCTAAATAAATTATTAAAGATTGTATTCACGGTTGTATCAACAGTGGATATATTTTATTTTAAAAATTAATTTTTTTAAAGAAAGGAAGTTGAGTTATGATTCACATATTAGCGCAGTTTTCAGTTAAGGAAGATAAAGTGTCTGAATTTATTGAATTATGTAAAGAACTTGTAAAGGAAAGCCGTCAGGAAGAAGGATGTGTCGCTTATAATTTACAACAAAATAGGGAAAAGGATAATCATTTGGTTTTTGTTGAGCAGTGGAAATCAGAAAGAGATATTGAAATACACAATGCGAGTAAACATTTTACTAAAATTGTTCCAATGTTAATTGAATTATGTGAAAAAGATCCAACTATCGAAACGTTTAATAGTTTAGTTTAATAATAGCTATAATAAAATCTGTCTTTAAAAGAATGTAATTATGAAAAGATTAAAAGTAAATTTTTTCAGATTATATTTGATTTGAGACAGTTTTTTTATTTTCATACTTTTTAAGTAAAAAAACTTGACTTAGAATGTGCTTTAGGATATAAATTAATATATGTGTTAAAATAAATTTATAGAAATAATGAAAAGGA
>CAJPML010000302.1 GCA_905371725.1 Leptotrichia sp. oral taxon 215 | reverse complement strand
GAGCATTACATTTCAATATGAGTCTTGAAATATTTCTCTTGAAATCTAACAGCTTCTTCAATTTGTTCTACTGTAAATTTTATTCCTATTGGAGCAACAACCCATTTTTCTTCAATGTCATCTTCTCTTTTAATGACAGCAATCACTTCTCCTTCATATTCATCTACCACTTCATTGACCCCGAGTATATACACATCTTGTTCTTCTCCGTCAGAAGCGATTATTCCTTCAACATATCCATAATTGATTGGATAAATATGTTCTGGATAATCAGGATGGAAACTGCCAAGTGGACGATCTACTTTAACTTTTACAATTTCACCAATCATATTGTTCCTCCCTACAACTTCTAATTTTTCGTTTTCTATTTCAATTGCCTCATAATCTAAATTACTTCCCTGTAATATCAATCTATTCAATTCAATTGTGTCTACTTCAATTGTCGATGTGTCATTTCTTTTGTAGGCTTTGCCATTGTAATAATACGGTGGAAAATCTCCTTTTTTCACATCTAAAACTATACAACTTTTTCCATCTATTTTTTCAATATCTAATGTATATTCCGGCTTAGGTTTTATAGTGTCGTTAATGGTATTTTCTATATTAAGTTTATTCTCCATTACTTTTTCCAGCCCTATAACTTTTCCCTCATCATTTATCCCAAAAATTATTTTTCCATTTTTATAGTTAGAATAAGCAGAAACTGTTTTCAAATAACTTTTTGTTATTTTTTCCTTAAATTCCACATCTTTACTTTCTTTTCTCATTTGAACCCTCCATTCTTCCGATATAAACTTTTATCAGACTAATAGAAATATTTATAGTCCATTTAAAATAACGTTTTTATAAATTTATTATACTTCATTCCTATCTTTTTTGCAACGAAAAGCTTTTCGTTCCATTTTTCGTTCCATTTTTCGTTTCATTTTGTAACGAAAACATAAAAAAACAACCATATAAAATAATAATTTTTATGTGGTTGTTCTATTTTATATAAATTTTACTTTAAAATAATTTCTATATCTAATAATTTTCAGGGAATAGTATTCTTTCCACTCCTTCAATAATTATGTGTAAAATCATCATATGAACTTCCTGTATTCTGTCTGTCGTTTCTCCATGAACAATAAATTCATAATCACACATTCCTTTCATTTTACCGCCATCTTTTCCTAAGATTCCCACTGTCTTAAGACCTTTTTCCTTTGCTATTTTTACAGCTTCTATAATATTCTGGGAATTTCCTGAAGTAGATATTCCAAAAAAGAAATCTCCTTCCTTTCCAAAAGCTTCCACTCCTTTAGCAAATATGAAATTAAATCCATAATCATTTCCAACGCATGTTATATGTGATGAATCACTTATACTTAAAGATGGTAAGGCTTTTCTGTCTTTTCTAAATCTTCCTGTGAATTCTTCAGCAAAATGCGTTGCATCGCAGTTACTTCCACCGTTTCCTGCTATCAGTGATTTATTCCCTTTTTTATATGCTTCTGCCAGTTCTTCTGCAACTTTTAAAGTTTTCTCAATATTTTCATCTTTTTCAACAAAGTTTTTTACTGTTTCATAAGCAGCTAAATACGAATATTTAATATGATCTTTCAACAAAATTATCACCTCATTGTATAATTTACATTATTTTTTATATTACACATATTACCATAATTATCTTATTTTTTTATCTGAAAATAATTCCCTATTCAATTTATAATTTTTAAGAAAATCTATAAATTTACTTATTCCTTCCTTGTCTTCATTTTCCCTTATTAGCACAATCTGAAATCTGTCTTCTGATTTATCAAAACTGTGTATTACATTCAGTGATCCCTTTGTCACTTCTTCATATACACTATAATAAGGAAGTACTGCAAATCCCAGTCCATTCTTAATAAGATTTTTCATTGTTTCTATACTTCCATTTATGGATATTCTTTTATCCAGATTAAATCCTATCATTTTTTCAAACAAATCCAAATATTTATTTGTAAGCATCGTGTCTCTTTTTAGCAAAGGAACATCTATAAGTTCTTTATAATCGTTTATTTCAGTTCCTGCAACTACGACAAAAGGATACTCTTCAGTTTCTATAACTTTTATTTCTTTATCCTCTATAAAATATTCCTCCATAAGAGCTATATCCACTGTACCTTCCTTCAAATGCTTTACAAGCGATTCCCTGTTCTTTATATAAAGGTCAAATTCAATTTCAGGATTATTTTCGCTGAATTCCACCATTATTTTAGGAAGTACAGGTTCTCCAATATTATGAGTTGCACCTATTGAAATTTTCCCTTTCTTATACTGCAGGATTTTCTTCATTTCATTTTCCATCCTGGAAATTTTTTCAAACACGTCCTGAGACATCTTGAAAAGTTCTTTTCCTGCAAATGTCAGCTTAAAATTTTTTGAATTTCTTTCAATTAACTGTAAACCTAATGTGTATTCTAATTTCTTTATCTGTATCGATACGGCTGATTGACTTATGAATAATTTTTTGGCTGCCTTTGTAAAACTTTTTTCATTGCAGGCTTCAAAAAATATTTTTAAATGATGTATATCCATTTACTTCTCCAATCATATATATTATTTATAGTATTATATAACAT
>CAJPML010000301.1 GCA_905371725.1 Leptotrichia sp. oral taxon 215 | reverse complement strand
ATCATTAAAATCTATCTCTCCACTTTCAATAGGACCTAAATTTTTAAATTTTATTATCATAATTTGTTTCCTTTCCTAATCTAATACCCAAAATTCGGGCTCTCAATTACCCATTTTCCATTCTTCCTATTAGCTTCTAAAATTTCTTTTCTTCCTACATATTTCCCATTTTTAGTCATTTTAGCCAATTCTTCTTCCATCATTTCCATTTGAATTTCACCCATTATTTTAAAATATTTTTCTATTGCTTTTTCATCTTTTTCTGAAATTGACTTTGAATATTCTTCCATTGTTTTTCCTGTTTTTTTCTTAAAAGCTGTCTCAAGTTTTTTAGAATTTTCCTCAGCTTTTTTTAGCATTTTATCAATGCTACTTATATTCTTTATTTCGTCTAAATTAACAGAAAATCCCAGTTTAACCTTTACATAGGCCTTATTTTCGGAAATATAATTTATCTTTTCTATTTCAATTTTATAATACTTAAACATTATATCCATCATTTTAGAAATATAGTCTTCTCCAAAAAATCCATTCATTAATTCTTTTAGATCATTTTCCCCATTTTTCCCTTGAACAGAAGCTCCATTCATCATTTTATTCATCAATCCAAACATTTCTTCTTTTGAATATATTTTGCTCACTTCTTTTTCAATTTGAGAATTATAGTCCTGAATTGCATTTTGAAATATTTTTGCAGATGGCTCTATTTCTATCTGATATTTTTCCTGTGTAAAAGTTGATAAACTTAGTAATACAAATAAACTTAAAATTATTTTTTTCATATTAACACCATCTTTCTTTATAATAAAACTTCTTCTGACATTCTCTATTAAAAACCTCTATTATTTATCCAAATATAACTACTCTATCCTACTTTGCCATCTCAGCCAATATTATTCCACCTGCAACTGATACATTTAGAGAATTTATATGACCTTTAAGATGTATTTTCACTATCTTGTCACAATGCTCCTTGACTTTCTTTCTCATTCCGTTTCCTTCACTTCCAAGAACAAGGCAGACTTTATCAGGATAGTCTTCCTCATAATAAAAGTTTTCTCCGTCAGCTTCCGCTCCGTAGACTCTGTATCCATATTTCTTGAACTTGTCAATTGTATCTGAAATATTTGTAACCTTTACAATATCAACATGTTCTATTGCTCCAGTAGATGACTTTACAACTGTTTCTGTAACCTTTACATTATTTCTGTCTTGAATTACAATTCCATCAGCACCAAAACACTCAGCACTTCTTATTATTGCTCCAAAATTTCTTGGATCCTGTATTTGATCGAGAATTACTACTATCGACTTATCCTTCGCCAGTACTTTTCCCAAAAAATCAGACAAATCCATATAATAATCAAATTCTGACACTAGAGCAATAACTCCCTGAGAATTATCAATTCTTTTATCTGTATAAAATATTTTTATGTTTCTTTTACTTGCTAGATTCAATATCTCTTTTATTGTATCTTTCTTTATTCTCTTATAAACTTCTATTTTTTCTACATTTTTTTCCGATCTCAGAACCTCAAGAACCGGATTTATTCCTATAATTTTTTCCATTTTTCTTTTCAAAATATATCGTATAAATAAATTACGATATATTTACTCCTTTCTCTAATTTTTTATCCTTTAACTTTCCATTCATTATTTATTTTTACTAACATAAGATTTTCTGTTAAAAATTCATATTTCATTGTTTTATTTTTTATTTTCTTTTGGATTAATTCTTTTTGAATCATGGATATTCTATCCATTACCTTTTTCTGTTCACTTTTTGGAGAATTTCTTAATATTCTAAAATCTAATTCTTCATATCTCTTTTTATATTCTCTATCAACTTCACCTTGTACATCTTTTTCAACAAATCCCTCTTCCTTCTCCAAAGTTTTTTTCATATCTTTTTTCATTACCTTTATTGTTTCCTGCTTAACTTCATCAGTATCTAAAAATTTTAAAATTTCCACTATCTCAGTTGCATTTCTATCCATTTCCTGTTGTGACATTTTCACATTTTTCCCTTTTGTTGTCTTATATTGTGCTGTGAACTCCAGTGAAAATACTAATAAAAATAAGATTGTAATTCTTCTTTTAATCATTCTATCTCCTCGGATATTATTATTTTATTATAATCTATTTGTTATCTTTTTTCTACTTTATTTTCAAAAAATTATTTTTTTAGCATACAAATGTTAAATACTTGATTATTGAAAATATGAAATCAAAAGTTGAAAAGCATAAAAGTTATAATAAAAGTTGTATAAAAGTTGTAAAACAAAATTTCTTGATTTTTTCTATAATTTAATATATAATTCAAAGTAATAAAAAGTAAATCATACAAACTCTAGTTACCTAAAAATTATTATAACGAGGTGTTTTATTATGAAGAAAATTATTTTAGCAAGTTTTTTTTTATTGAGTATTATGAGTTTTGCAAATTCAAGATATGTTGAAAGATGTAAAGTTCTTGATGCTCGTCAATGTAAAAGCTTAAATTCTGGTAAAGTATTTCATTTTGGTCCTACACCACCTTTTATGGGAAATGGTTTATTTAGAGGAACAAAAGGTATTGTTAGAATAACTTTTGAAGGTGAAGGCTATA
>CAJPML010000300.1 GCA_905371725.1 Leptotrichia sp. oral taxon 215 | reverse complement strand
ACTTTATTTCCTCTTTCCATTATGCCTTACCTCCTGAAATCTCAATATTTTGAGAATTTTCTTCCGATACCTCTTCCAAAAACTCAAAATTCTGAGGTCCGTCTATTTTTTTCTCTACATATTTCAGGATTGCAGTCAGAGTAAATGTAAGGAAGAAATAAATCACACTTGTGATAATAAAGACTTCATAATATCTCAAATACGTTCCTGTTATTGCATTTGAAGTATAGAACAATTCAGTAACATTTATTACATTCAATACTGAAGTATCCTTTATATTTATAATAAATTCATTCCCTATTGAAGGAAGTATCACTCTGAACATCTGAGGAAAAATTATACTGCTCATCATCTGGAAATGAGTCATCCCAAGAGCTTCTGCTGCCTCAAACTGTCCTTTGTCAATGGAATCTATTCCTCCTCTTATAATTTCACACATATATGCTCCCGTATTAATGGAAACTATAAACAGACCTGCACCCATAGGAGAAAACTTTAAAATGTCAGCTAGTCCATAGTATATTACCATTGACTGAACTATCATTGGTGTTCCTCTAAATACTGTAACATAAACTGAAAAAATTGTATTTGCAATTTTAAGTATTATTTTTTTCAGTTTTGGAGTTCTTTCATCAATATTTATATTTTTTACTAATGTAACTCCCAGACCTATTATAAATCCTACTACTGTTCCTATAAGAGAGATGAATAAAGTATTCCATGTACCTGTCAGAAATCTTCTCCAGTTATTTTTCACCAAAAATACAACCCATGCAAAAAATGTCTTTTCTCCATTTTCTCCAACTTCATCAGTTTTAGGCTGATTTTTTATTGCAGAGTTCATTATTTCTGTTCTCTGTTCAGGAGTTATTTCATCCAGTATTTTGTCTATTTTCCCTACTAGCTCCTCATCGCCTTTTTTTACTCCTATGGCTATATCAAGCTCTGATTTTTCATATGTAAAGCCATTTTCTCCTTCAAAACTTATAAATTCAAGTTCAGGATTTGAATTTACTGCCGCCATCGCCCCAGGTCTTTCAGAAACATATCCGTCTATTTTACCTGAACTTAACGCCACCACCATTGAAGGAAAATTTTTCATTGCCTCCTGTTTAGCAACTCCCTTCATCTGATCTATGACATTGTAGTGGAGGGTACTTTGCTGTCCTGTTATTTTTGCACCTTTGAAGTCGTTTATAGACTTTGCATTGGCATATTTACTGTTTTTTCTTACTACAACTACAAGATCTGATTCATAGTAAGGTTTTGTAAATGAAAGGCTCTGCTTTCTTTCAGGAGTCGGTGACATTCCTGCTATTACTATATCCACTTTTCCTGCAGACAGCGCAGGCCCAAGCAGTGCATCCCACTCTGATTTTACTATGACAAGCTTTTTATTAAGTCCCTTTGCTATCAACTTGGCTATTTCAACATCATAACCATTACAGTAACCGTTATCAATCTTCACTGCACCATTTTTATCATTATCCTGAAACCAGTTAAATGGTGCATATCCACACTCCATACCTACTTTTAGTTCATCGTTTGCTGCATACCCAGTTACAAACATCATTAAAAATGTAACCAGTAAAACTATCCTACTTTTCATCTTTTCTATTTTCAAATTATATAACTCCTTTTTTAATCAGTGTTTCAGCTATCTGAATCGTATTTGTAGCCGCACCTTTTCTTATATTATCTGCCACAACCCATAAATTAAGTCCATTTTCTACTGATTCATCTCTTCTTATTCTTCCAACGTAAACTTCATCTGTATCTTCTGCTTCTATAGGCATAGGATACACATTTTTTGAAACATCGTCCTTTACAACAACTCCTTCTTTTTCTTCAAATGCCTTAAATACATCCTTCAGGTCAAAAGATTTTTCCAGTTCAACGTTTACCGATACTGCATGTCCCATTTTTACAGGTACTCTTACACATGTAGCAGTTACTTTAAGATCTGGCAATCCAAGTATCTTTCTTGTTTCTTCAACCATCTTCATTTCTTCTTTTGTATATCCATTATTCAAAAAGCTGTCAATGTGAGGTAACAGATTAAAAGCTATCTGATGCGGATAATTTTTTGAAGGTTCCCCTTTAAGGTTTGCTTCCAGATCATCTATTCCCTTCTGTCCAGAACCTGCTACCGCCTGATAAGTTGAATAAATTACCCTTTTAAGTCCATACTTGTCTGCAAGTACTTTCAATACTGGCATTACCTGTATTGTTGAACAGTTAGGATTGGCAATTATTCCATTATGTCCGTCAAGTGCTTCAGGATTTGCTTCAGGTACAACAAGAGGAATATCCTTCTCCATTCTCCATGCACTACTGTTATCTACTACTATTGCTCCTTTTTCCTTAAATTTAGGTGCATATTCCTTTGATATGTTTCCTCCTGCAGAAAATAAAGCTACATCTATATCATCCTTTATATTTTCATCTTTAAGTTCTATTACTGTATAATCCTTACCAACAAAATTTACTGTTTTTCCTGCTGATTTTGCAGATGCATAAAGATAAAGTTTTTCCACAGGAAAGTTTCTCTCCTTCAAAACCTTTAAAAATGTCTGTCCTACAAGTCCTGTTGCTCCAACTATTGCTACGT
>CAJPML010000299.1 GCA_905371725.1 Leptotrichia sp. oral taxon 215 | reverse complement strand
CTTGTTTATGAAGTTATTGAGGAAGAAAAAAGGATAAATATTATTAGTATGTGGACACATTATGAATTTTAATGAATTAAGTAAAGATTAGTTTTTGCGTAAAGCGAGGGCTAATCTTTTTAAAATTTCATATTTATTTGTCAGTTATAACTGATAAAATTCTGAAAAAAGATATATTTATAAGATATAGCTAATAAAAATATTGATTTTTAATTTTTTGTAAGTTATAATTGAAAAGAGGTGATAAGATGTTAAAAAGAGATGAGTATATAAAAAAAATAGTGCCTTTTATTGATAAAGACGTTATAAAAGTGTTAACAGGAATAAGAAGAAGTGGAAAATCAGTGATGTTGAAACTTTTAATGGAAGAACTAAAGAAAAGAAAAATAAATGAAAATCAGTTTATATATATTAATTTTGAAAATTTAAAATATAGAAATCTAAAAAATTATGAGAAATTATATGATTTTATTTTAAATAAAGCCAATAAAAAATACAAAAATTACTATATTTTTTTAGATGAAATACAGGAAGTGGAAGAATGGGAGAGATGCGTGAATTCTCTGAGAGTAGATGAGGAATTTAATTTTGATATTTATATTACAGGGTCAAATGCTAAATTACTATCAGGAGAGCTTTCAACATATTTAGCAGGAAGATATATTGAATTTATTGTGTATCCATTTTCATTTAAAGAATTTTTTGAAATTATAAAAGAGAAAAAAAGAAATATAAAAATAAAGGCAGCCTTTCAGAATTATGTAAAATTTGGTGGAATGCCATTTCTTCATAATCTGGATTATAATTATGAAGCAAGTATGCAATATTTACAGGACTTGTATGCTTCCATTATATTAAAGGATATTACCCAGAGAAATAACATCAGAGATACAGATTTGCTGGAAAGGATAATTAACTATATCATTATTAATATTGGAAATACATTTTCAGCAACTTCAATTTCTAAATTTTTTAAGAGTGAAAATAGAAAAGTTGCAACAGAAACAATATTAAATTATATAAAAGCATGCGAAGAGGCATTTTTAGTTTACCGAATTGCTAGAAATGATTTATTAGGGAAAAAAATATTGAATGTGAATGAAAAATATTACATAGCTGATCATGGGATACGGGAGGCTATAATGGAAAATAATCAAAAAGATATAAATCAAGTACTGGAAAATATTGTGTACTTTGAAATGTTAAGAAGAGGATATAGTGTAAAAATTGGTAAAGTAGATAATCTTGAAGTAGATTTTGTCTGTAAAAAAAATGATGAAACGATATATATTCAAGTAAGTTACCTGCTGGCATCAGAAGACACAAAAGAAAGAGAATTTTCAGTTTTAGAAAATATTAAAGACAACTATCCAAAGTATGTGCTGTCAATGGATGAATTTGATATGTCAAGAAATGGGATAAAGCATGTAAATTTGATAGAATTTTTAACAAAAGACAGTAGAGTTGTAAATTGAAAGATTAAGGAAGGTAAAATATATGAAAGTAAAAATGATATTACCGGCATTAACAGAAGCAGAAAGTCCATTTTGGAGGCCAGTAAAATATTCACTTTTTCCTCCATTGGGATTGGCTACATTAGCGGCATATTTTTCAGAAAATGATGAAATAGATTTGCAGGATCAACATGTAGAAAAGCTGAATTTAAATGATAATCCAGATTTAGTTGTTATACAAGTATATATAACAAATGCTTTTAGAGCATACAAGTTGGCAGATTATTACAGAAAAAAAGGAAGTTATGTAGTTTTGGGAGGACTTCATGTCACTTCTTTGCCAGAAGAAGCTATGGAACATGCAGACACAATAATGATAGGACCTGGAGAAGATATTTTTCCTAAATTTGTGGAAGATTTCAAAAATAAAAAACCACAAAAAATGTATGTTTCTTTACATAGAACATTAGTTGGGATACCATCTCCGAGAAGAGATCTGATAAAGAGAGAAAAATATCTAGTTCCAAATTCAATTGTTGTAACAAGAGGATGTCCACATCACTGTGATTTTTGCTATAAAGATGCATTTTATCAAAATGGTAAATCATTTTACACCCAGCTAGTCGATGATGCCTTAAGAGAAATTGATAAACTTCCTGGAAGACATCTATATTTTTTAGATGATCATTTGCTTGGAAATCCAAAGTTTGCAAGAGAATTATTTGAGGGAATGAAGGGTATGAATAGGCTTTTTCAAGGAGCTGCAACAGTTGATTCAATTTTAACTGGAGACCTAATTGAAAAAGCGGCAAAAGCAGGACTAAGGAGCTTATTTGTAGGATTTGAAACATTTTCCCCAGAAAATTTGAAATCAAGTAACAAAAATCAAAATTTGAAAAGAAATTACGAAGAAGCTGTGAAAAGACTTCATTCACTTGGAATTATGATAAATGGAAGTTTTGTTTTTGGTTTAGATAACGATAATACCGATGTGTTTAAAAGAACGGTTGACTGGGGAGTAAAAAATTCCCTAACAACTTCTACTTACCATATTTTGACACCGTATCCAGGCACTCGGTTATTTAAAAAAATGGAAAATGATGGAAGAATTTTAACAAGGAATTGGGATTTGTATGATACTAGACATGTTGTATATAAAAGT
>CAJPML010000298.1 GCA_905371725.1 Leptotrichia sp. oral taxon 215 | reverse complement strand
ATAATATTTTTCATTTAATGTTTTTACTGTTTGTTCTGCATTTTTCACATAATTTCCTGTACCATTTACAAAATCTTCTTTATTAAACGGATCTGTATCAGAATCTATATCTAATCTAAAAATTCCATTTGAATATCCTGGAACATTCTGTTTTATGTTTTCAGGCATCTGATCCATTCTGCCATATTTTTTAACAAGTTTATCATATATATCAGAATTTGCTGAATATCCTGTAATTCTGTTTCCAAAATTTGACATAAAATATTCTCTCGGTATATCCATCGTTTTATCTGTATTTATTAAAATATCTTCAAATCTGATATTATGTATTGCATAATTTTTAATTTCAATACTGTCATTATTTAAAATTTTTTTCGATTTTCTAATTTGTTCCTTATTTCTTACATATACTTTGTCAATCACAACTCTTCCATTGACTTTAATCATATTTTTTTCTATATTTTCAAAATAAACTTCTTTTATATTAATATTACCTTCAAGAATGATTTTACCTCCTAAAGCTTTTATTCCTTCTATGTTAATTTTTTGATTCATGTCAGAGAGCAGATGGGAATTTAATATAAGTACTGTATTTTCATATGCCTCAATATAAGTATATACATCATTATAAATATTTATTTCTCCTTCCAGTAACTGTATAGGTCCATCTATTCTAAGCTCACCATAAATATCAAGAACTCCTTTTCCTGCTTTTCTAAGTCCTGCAAGAGTTTCAATATCTTTGACATTACGATAAAAATTTTTTTCACTCGGAAGATAATTTTGAACACACATATTTTCAATCAATGCATTTTTCTCAGCTACTGCATAAGTATATCCTGTTTCTGGATTAATAGTATCAACCAACATATTGTAACATGATTTTCCTTCAGGTTTTTGATTCATTGAACCCTGAATGTTATTATACCATTCCCATTTACTTTTTTCCGGAATTTCTGCCCAGAAAAACGGTCTTCCATCTGAACCTTTTATTTTGTCATACATACCTGTAAAAAACTTCTGCTCTTCAATAAGTCCTGCATTAAATGCAGATGGTCCTTTCTTGGCTTTTCCTATGTCTGCTATACCCCATCCAAGAATATTGTCAAGATTGTCCTCTGCCCTTGATGCAGTAGTAAATATAAACTGTTTTAGCTGATGATACGTAATTCCTGGAAAATATTCTGAAAGTTGTTTCACTCCTCCTGCAAGTCTTGGAGATGAATATGATGTACCACTAACTATCCTAATATTTTCAAGTATTGTTCCGTCATCCATTTTTTCATCATGTCCTTCTTCTATCCTCATGACCTGACCATTATCATAAATTGTATTCCCTCTTGAATAAAGAGGATAAATTGCTACATCTGTTTTTCCTATTGGGAGCACACATCTCAAATACTTTTTTCCGATATTATCAATAGGCTGACCTATACCAGCAGAAGTGTCAGTTTTAAAACCTTTTTTTATTGACCCAGTAATAAGGGAAGTAATATTTTTTACTGAATCACTATACTCTGTACTACTACAGGCATACTGTCCTACTCTTATTTTTTCTGCACGCATTAGTTTCTGTACTTCTTCTCCAAACATTCCAAAATGCATGGTTTCAAATGTTGGAAAAATAATATTTATAGATGTATCTTCAGAATTTTTTACAATCAGTTCTCTTTCAGTCATAGAAATTGGATTACCTAATGAATGTAAAATAAGATAATCATTTTTAGTTATTTCTTCTGAATAAAACCTTGGTGAAACTACGTCACCAATTGCAAGTTCATTTAAAATATTACCAAAATAAATAGAATTTTTACCAAGATAATGCCTATAATCATCCTGTATCATATATGAAGATGACAGAATGCCTTTAGGAAGTATTGGAGCCTCTCCAATAAGTACAGTGGAATATAACAATTTTTCATATTTTTCCTTTCCTCCTGCTCCTAAGGAAAATGCCCTGTAAACCTCTATCAAATGATTTCCATAATCATTTCCCTTTACATTGCTATTATTCTCCCATCCATTATATACCCATAGCCTTGGTTTTGTACTATAACCTGTAAAAGTTTTTAGATTTCTAAATTCAATTGTTCCATCTGTTATACCTATCGCATCATCATAAGACACAGCCTGATCTTCATATTTGATATATTTCATATACTTTTCATCTGTTTTATTATATGTAAAAGTTTTTTTATCAGTAAATGCGAGTTTTGCACCTGCTATATTTATAGAAACTGCTATTATCAAAATTAATATAATAAAATTTTTTTTCATAATTTCTCCTCTTTTTAATCTGTCTTGTAACTAGCAGTTAGCCATTATATTTTTTCTTTAAACTATTTTATATCATTCTTTTACTTTAAAATATTGTAAAACATCATTTCTTTAAAATTATCAAAAAAAATAGTTATTTCAAAAAAATAGTATAAATACTATACAAAAACTTTCTAATTTTTGACTAAAAGAGCAAAATAAATAGTAATTCTGAGTCAAATTTTTTCAACAATAAAAATAAAGAGGCATACACCTCTAATAATAAATCCTAAGTATCATATTGTAAAAAAAATGGCGTCCCCGGTTGGACTCGAACCAACGACCCTCTGGTTAACAGCC
>CAJPML010000297.1 GCA_905371725.1 Leptotrichia sp. oral taxon 215 | reverse complement strand
CTTTTTAAATTTATTGCAACTGTAACTACTTCATTATATTTTTTCAGATTTAAAATTTCACGATATTACAAATACTGTAAAAATGGCATGTGCAAATGCAATCAGAAAAAAAGTGTTCATGTTTAATATACATTGTTCAAATGGAAGTAAAACAATGAAGAAAGTGGCAGAGCTTGTAAAGGAAAGTGGATCTGAAAGCCTTCTGATAGGTGTGACAGTGCTGACAAATTTAGGAGAAGAAGACTTGCAGGAAATATTCAGAAGTAGCATGAAACTGGAGGAAGTAGTTTTGAATCTTGCAAATCTGGCTAAAAAAAGTGGAATGAACGGAGTAGTGTGCTCTCCGCAGGAATCTAAGAAAATAAAGGAAATGGCAGGGAAAGATTTTGTGACTGTATGTCCGGGAGTACGTCCAAAATTTACTTTAAATGCTGATAATAAGAGTAATGATGATCAGACAAGGATAATGACTCCTTCTGACGCCATAAAACAGGGAGTGGATTTTCTTGTAGTCGGAAGACCTATAACAAAAGCTGAAAATCCGGTAAAAGCAGCTGAAATGATACTGGAGGAAATTTCAGAAGCCTTATAATAAAAATAAAATCAGGAGCAGAAATGAAAAAGAATAAAATTATTATTTTGAAAAATGGTACTGATGTTTTCGGAAAGAAAATTGAAATATTAATAAATGGAGAAATAATTGAAAAGATTTCTGAGAATATAGAAGAAAAAGAATTTCTAAATAAGGAAAATGTGAAAATTATTGATGTTGAAAAAAAACTTATAATGCCTGGAGTTATTGATGTCCATACTCATATGAGAGAACCCGGTATTACATATAAGGAAGATTTTGAGACAGGTTCGAAGGCGTGTGCAAAAGGAGGAATTACAACTTTTTATGACATGCCGAATACTATTCCTGCAACTACAGCTTTAGAAAATCTTTTAAATAAAAAGGAACTGGCAGGAAAAAAGTCAGTTGTAAATTTTGGAATTCATTTTGGCGGAAGCAAAAACAATAATATAGATGAAATAAGAAAAGTGCTTGAAAAGAAAGAAGCGAACACTGTAAAAATTTTTATGAATGTGACAACAGGAGAAATGCTCATTGAAGATGATGAAATTCTAAAAGCAGTATTTGAAAACTCGGAACTTGTATTAGTTCATGCTGAAAATGAAATGATAGATAAAGCAATTGAGCTGAATCAGAAGTATGGTAAAGGCCTTTATGTGTGTCATATTCCATCTGAAGAAGAGTTGGAAAAGGTTATAGAGGCTAAAAAAAATAATAAATTTAATAATGAAAAGTATCCTATTTTTGCTGAAGTTACTCCACATCATCTATTTCTGAATGAAGAAATAAGGGAAAGTAATGAAAGAAATAAAATGCTTTTAAGAATGAAACCTGAACTGAGAAAAAAATCTGACAACGAATTTTTATGGGAAGCCATAAATGAAGGATGTATAGATACCATAGGAACAGATCATGCTCCACATCTTATCGAGGAAAAAATGGAAAAAGTAACTTTTGGAATGCCTGGTGTGGAAACGTCACTTGCTTTAATGCTCACTGCATATAATGAAGGAAAAATAAAGTTACCTGTTATACAGAAACTGATGTGTGAAAATCCTGCAGAAATAATGAAAATAGTCAGAAGAGGAAAGCTGAAGGAAGGCTATTATGCAGATGTAATAGTAGTAGATACAGAAAAAGAATGGATTGCAGGTGTTGATGATACACTTGAATCAAAGTGCGGCTGGACTCCATATGAAAACTGGAAATTAAAGGGAAAAAATATAATGACAGTAGTTAATGGTGAAATTGTCTATAAAAAAGGAAAAATAAATGAAAATGCAAAAAAGGGAAAAGCGATAGAGTTTCTTAAATAAATGAAATGTTTAAAATATTTTATAGAGCAGATATTTATAAAAAAGAAAGGAAAATATAAATTATGACAAATTTGACATTGGAAGAAAAAGTAGCAAAGGCACTATTTGATGTGAAGGCAGTGAAAATAAACGTAAAAGAACCTTTTACATTTGCTTCAGGAATAAAAAGTCCTATTTACTGCGATAACAGATACATACTTGGATTTTCAGCGGAAAGGGATATAATAATCGAAAGTTTTGTAGAAAAAATAGATAAGGATACAGATGTTATAGCAGGAGTCGCAACAGCAGGAATCCCATGGGCGGCATTTATTGCTGACAGAATGAAAAAACCTTTATGCTATATAAGAAATAAACCAAAGGATCATGGAGCAGGAAAACAGATTGAAGGTGCAGAAGTAAAAGGTAAAAAAGTAACAGTGATAGAAGATCTTATAACTACTGGAAAAAGTAGCCTTATTGCTGTTGATGTTCTCCAGAAGGAAGAAGTGAAAGAACTGGAAGTAAAATCAATATTTTCTTATGGATTTAAAAGTGCAGAAGAAAATTATGCAAAATATAACTGTAAATTCTCTTCACTGTCAAACTTTGATATTCTCATAAAAATGCTGAAAGAAAGTAGATATCTTACAAAAAAAGAAGCTGAAATTGCTCTTGAATGGAGTAAAAATCCTGAAGTATGGGGATAGGAAATTGTATTGAATTTATAAATTAAAAGTTGTATTGTATTTAGT
>CAJPML010000296.1 GCA_905371725.1 Leptotrichia sp. oral taxon 215 | reverse complement strand
AAAAAATAACATGATTAAAGAAACTGACAATAGTTTGATAATCATGTTTTTATTTATATTCTGCTATCGAAATATCTTTGCCACATTTGCAGTTTTAACCGTGAAACCGGGCCTACAATTAGCAATTGCAATGGCAGGGCGGCAATAAAGTTCATTCCCCATCCGATAAAATAAGCACTTACAATATTTTGGGGCATTTCTGGACGTATTAACAAGCCAAAAATAGACATGAATGTAACCATTCCTGTAACCATTAAAAGCGAAATTGCTAAAATAATCTGTAATTTGTTATTTTTATCAATTGGCAATTTGAAAGCAATTTTCTTTGCGACAGGTCCAACGATAACTGTATCAAAGAAAAAAGCAACAATAAATCCTGGAATTAATCCAACTGCAAATTTTAAAAAGCTCAATTTTCCAACAAGGGTCAAATTATAGGCACTCATTCCACAAACCATTAAAAAACACATTGTAACTCGAAAAATAATTCCTTCTTTCTTGTTTCTAGGCATTAAATCCTCCTTCTAAATCATAAATTTCCAGTATTACACCATACAAATTATTTTTTCGTAAGTTTTTTATTTCCATAAATTCCAATATTAAATGCAATTTTTCCTTTGAAATAATTTTTAATTTTAATATTTTATAAAATATGTTATACTTCTGTAAGAAAACCAAACGATAAAATGAGGAGAGTTTATGAAAAAATTATTATTTGTATTAATGCTGTCAGTAATGGGAAATACGTTCGCGGCGCCAAGATCACAAAAGGCTAAAAGCACAAGGGCCGTAACAACAAGCAGAATATCAGAAAGCGATAGAAAGGAGATTGAAAACGTCATTCAAAGGGATATGGCCCCTATTTTCAATAAGCTTTTAAGTATTGGAATTAATGATTATAAAAAGGAAATTGAAAAAGATGCCAGCCTGTTTGAAAAAGGCTTTGTCATAAGTGAGCCTTTGAAAAAAGAAATCTTGAAAAAATATTCAGATGAAATAGTAAAATTTATTTTAAAGTCTTTTGATTTAAAAATTAAAATTAATCAAATTAGCTATATTTCAGAAAATAAAGTAAATGTAACTTTGGACTTCACGTCAAGAAATTTGGATAAAGTGCTTGATATAGGAGGAAAAGATGATATACTTTACGAAAGAAGCTTTAAAAGATTAGGATATAAATTTGTGGATGAATTTGAAAAAGTTATGAAAAATAAAGGAAATGAAGATAAAAAACGAAATTTTTATAACGTAGCACTGGAAGAAACAATAAATCTTTTGAATGAAAACTTGAGTAAAATTAAAGAAGAAAATGTATTTTTAAGCAATGTACCTGTAAATTTAATAAAAGTAAATGGAAAATGGGAAATAGAAAATTTGGAGAATTTAAGGAACGCTTTTAATTAATAAATCAATAAAAATGAGGATAACCCATGAAGAAATTATTATTTCCGCTAATGTTAACGGTAACAGGAAATACATTTACAGCACTAAAGCCGCAAAAGACTAAAAGTACAAGAAATTCAATAGCAAGCAGAATATTGGAAAGCGAAAAAAAAAGAGATTGAGGAAGCAGTTCAAAAAGAAACAAAACCTTTTGCAGATTATGTTATAAACTTTGGAATTACGGAAACAAGAAGAAATATTGGCGAAGAGGCATTTGAACAATTTTTTGAAAAAGATTACATTATAAGTGATATTTTGAAAAAAGAAATTGGAAAGTGGCAAGTTGAAGACTTAGGATATACTAATACTTTTAACTAAAAAGTGTGTTATAATTTAGTGAAAACCAAAAAAAAACAGAATAAGGAGATGAGCATGAAAAAAATATTATTTGTAATTATGCTGGCGGCGGCAGGAAATATCCTCGCGTCAAACCGTAGCATATCGGAAACAATCAGAAGGGAAAAGGAAGAGCAGAGAGCGGCAAACTGGGAAAAAAAGGAAATTGAATATACGCTCCAAAGAGATTTACAGAATTTCTTTTACAGCTATGTAAATGCTGTGATAGGAGAAAATGAAAAAAAACTTGAAAAGCAGGCGTATAATAATCTGTTTGACAGAAATTATATCGTAAGCAATTCACTAAAACGTGAAATTGCAGAAAAATATGTACGTGAATTGGCAAAGGAGGCAATAAAGGAATCAACTTTGAGATTTGAAGCAAAACAGATAAATCACATTTCAGAAAACAAAGTGGATGTAGTTTTCGACATAAAAGCAAGAAACTTGACAAGAGCTGCAAACGGATTGGCAATAAACAACGATATTATTGGAAGAGTTGTAGAACGTGCAAGATTTGGAAGTGTGGATGAACTGGAAAGAATTATGAAAAGAAGAGGAAACGAGCCTGCTAAAAGAAACTTCTACAATGTTGCAGTGGAAGAGCTGGTAAGCCGTTTTGCCGAAGAAATAAAAAATGTTACAGATGAAGATGTAATTCTGGATGATTTGCCGGCAACACTTCAAAGAGTGAATGGAAAATGGAAAGTTACAAATCCTGTAGTTACAGAAGATGGGATAGAATTAAAATAGAGGATACAAATTCCTGTAAACAGAAGATTGAGAAATAAAATTAAGAAAAAGACCTCTAAGTATGCTGTTAATTTAGTATATTTTAGAGGTTTATAT
>CAJPML010000295.1 GCA_905371725.1 Leptotrichia sp. oral taxon 215 | reverse complement strand
GTATACTTAATTAAATTTATATTCACTAACAGTTGAAATGGAGGAATTATGTTCTTAAAAAGAGGCGACAGGCTTGCGTTTGTTGATTTTAATGACAAAAAAATAAATTATACTGAATTAGTTAACAATGTAAAATATTTTTCAGAAAATGTAATAACTGCTGAAAAAGATGATTTTGGATTAATTCTGATGGAAAACAGACCAGAATGGATTTACACTTATTTTGCCTTGTGGGATAGAAAAGCAGTACCAATTGCACTGGATTCTACAAGTAACAGTAAAGAAATTTTATATGTCCTTGAGGATTCAGGACCTAAGTTCATAATCTGTTCAGACGAGACTGAAAAAAATGTGAAAGAAGCAGTCTCAATATATGATAAAGGTCAAGTAGTAATAATTAATGTAGATAGTCATTCAATTGATGAAAATAAAATGGAGATAATAAAAAAAGACGATTTTGAGCTCGAGAATCCTGAAGGAGATAGTATAGCAACGATGTTATATACTTCTGGGACAACTGGATTTCCAAAAGGGGTTATGCTGACTTTCAATAATTTGAGTTCAGAACTGGAAGGACTTGAAAAAAAGAATCTTCTGGAGCCGAGTGATCAGATACTTGCATTGCTTCCTTTCCATCATGTTCTTCCGCTAACAGCGACAGTACTAATAATACTGAAATACCAGGCATCAATAGTTTTTGTAAAGAAAATAGCCAGCAAGGAAATTTTAGAAGCTCTTGATAAAAATAATGTTACTGCACTGGTTGGAGTTCCAAGGGTATTTAAACTTTTCTATGATGGAATAAAACAACAAATTGACTCAAAGTTTATTACAAGAATTATATATAAGCTTATGACAAAAATAAAATCTTTTAAAATAAGAAGGAAAGTATTTGCAAAAGTTCATGAAAAATTTGGAGGTGAACTTACGTTCATAGTTTCAGGAGGTGCAAAACTAGATTCTGAAATAGGAGAATTTTATGAAACATTAGGAATATATGTACAGGAAGGATACGGACTTACTGAAACATCTCCTGTAATAGCAGTTAATACAAGGGAAGGGCGTAAAATAGGAACAGTAGGAAAGAAACTGGATAACATAGAAGCAAAAATAGTAGATGGAGAGTTATGGGTAAAAGGTCCTATTGTTATGAAAGGATATTATAATAAACCTGAAAAAACAGCTGAAGTAATAACTGAAGATGGATGGTTCAAAACAGGTGATCTGGCTTCCATTGATGATGAAGGATATATAACTATCCGTGGAAGAAGAAATAGCATGATAGTACTTTCAAATGGGAAAAATATTGATCCTGAAAAGCTGGAAAACAAAGTAATTGAAAAAAGCAAGAGGCTTATAAAGGAATTAGGAGTATTTGGTCATAATGACAAACTTGTGGCGATAATTGTTCCTGATTTACTCGAATGTAGAAAACAGGGAATAACAAATATAAAAGCTTATGTGAAGAATATTGTGGAAGATTACAATCTTACTGTCCATAATTATGAAAAAATTTTGGATTATAAACTGTATGAAGAGGAACTTCCAAAAACGAGAGTAGGAAAACTGAGAAGATTCATGCTTCCTGAACTGTATCTAAAAACAAATGTCAAAAAGAAAAAGGTGGAAGAACCTGATAATGAAGTTTACAAACTTCTGAAGGATTATATAAAAAAATTAAAAGGGATAGAAGCACAGCCTGAAGAAAATCTTGAACTGGAAATAGGAATGGATTCACTGGATATTGTTGAATTTTTTGCATATGTTGAAAACAGTTTTGGAATTCAGCTTGATGAAGAGAAATTTTCTGAAATATCCAACTTGAAGTCACTATCTGAATACATTAATGAAAAGGCAACAAAAATAGAAAGTGGAGAAGTGGACTGGAAAAAAATAATAGATGCAGCACCGCCTGTTGAAGAAAAAAACAGATGGGCGACAAGAGTATTAAGGCCTCTTTTTGATTTGACAATAAAACTGTATTTCAGATTGAAAAGAGTGAACAGGGATAAATTAAGCGACAAGCCACAGATATTTATTTCAAACCATCAGAGTTTTATAGATTCGTTAGTGCTTGGAAGCCTGTTACCTGCGGGAATACTTTATAATACAGTTTTTTTGGCAATAGACTGGTATTTTAAAAAGGGAATTCTGAAACTACTTGTCAGTCATGGAAATGTGGTATTGATAGATATAAATAAAAATATTAGAAAAAGTGTTGAGGAAATAGCAGCAAATGTTAAAGCTGGAAAAAATGTACTTATTTTCCCTGAAGGTGCAAGAACTAAAGACGGAAAAGTTGCAGAATTTAAAAAAGTATTTGCAATAATAGCTAAAGAACTCGATGTAGATGTTCAATGTCTGGGAATAAAAGGGGCTTTTGAAGCATATTCGAGATACATGAAATTTCCTAAACCTAAGAAAATAGAAGTTGCCGTTCTGGAAAAGTTTAAGCCGGAAGGTACATATGATGAAATAGTTGAAAAGGCTAGAAATATAATAAAGACTTATGTTGAAGGAAAGTAATAAATATAAGGAATAGTAAAAAAATGACTAATTAAATAGAAGGAGCTGTCTCAAAATAGCAAAAATATAGTTTTCACATTGATTTTAAGTTTTCTTTTTGAGA
>CAJPML010000294.1 GCA_905371725.1 Leptotrichia sp. oral taxon 215 | reverse complement strand
TTACATTATCTATATTTTCCTCTATTTTTTTAGCAAATTCAGTTTTAAGATTCTGCAGATATTCCATATCCTTCCTGTAATTTTTATCGAGTAATTCTACAGCCTTTGCAAAGCCCAGTATCAGTTCTGTAGGCATAGTCCTCCTTACGATTCCGTTTTCAGAATTTGAGCCATGAACAACATTTGCAATTTTTACATTTTCAGCAACATAGACTGCTCCAATCCCTTTTGGTGCACATATTTTATGTCCGCTCACAGTAATCGCATCCACAGGTATTTTATCAAACTTAATGTCAGTACATCCAAGCCCCTGCACAAAATCAGTGTGAAAATAAATTTCCCTGCTTTTCCCCTTTACAATTTCAGCAATTTCCTTCAAATCCTGAACAGAACCTACTTCACTGTTTACAGCTCCTATCGAAACAAGGGATGTGTCATCTCTTAGAAGACTTTTCAGCTGTTCCGTATTAATAAACCCGTCCTTGTCTACATCAAGAAAATCAACTTCAAATCCTTTTGCTTCATAATATTTAAATGTCTCATAAACAGACGGATGCTCTATTTTTGTAGTAATCAGATGCTTTTTTATTCTTGAATTTGCTTCAACAATTCCCTGTATTACAAGATTATTTCCATCTGACCCTCCTGCCGTAAAATATACCCTTGCAGGATTTACTCCTAAAAAATTTCCCACTATCTTTCTCGCATTTTTTATTTTCAAAAATATTTCATGGGAAAAATCATGGATTGCATCAGGGTTTCCGTAACTTTTCCTCATTGCATCCGTCATTACTTTTATAACTTCCTCACTTGGTTTTGTACTTGCTGCATTATCTAGATATATCATTTTTATCCCTCTTGATTTCAATTTTATATTTTTTAGACTCAATTTTTTGCTTTTTTGAGCCTATAAATTTTTTTAGACTTAATTTTTTCATTTTTTAAGTCTATAATTTTTTTTAGACTCTATTTCCTATTTCTTATTTTCCCTAAAAACATTCTATAGCTGTTATTCTTTCTTCTGTTATATCCCATCGTTCTCAAGTAGCTTCTTTTATTTTTCATATGAGACAGTTCGTCATCACCATTTTTTCCTATATATTTCTCAATCATTTTCAGAATTTTAAAATTTTCCATGAATACCGGAAGCAGCAGAATAATAAAAATCAGCAGATAGGATTTTGAAAAATAGGACAGCAGGACACTTATTGTGTCATAACCTTTTTTCAAGTTTTTATCAAAAAGCAGATTGAGTATGTAGCTTCTTAACAGATATGTCTGTATCAATGCTACAGGAAACATCAGAAACCTTACTGTCTGCAGCATTGAAAAAACTGATTTTTTTATTGCTTTCTTTTTTCTTTCATTCAGCATCAGCCTGTCTATTATTTTCTGCCTGTCTTCATTTGGAAACTTGTAGTATTCATATTCTATCATAATAAATATAATAAGCGCTATAAACAGTAAATTATTTATTATTTCCTTTATTTTCAGGTTAATTCCTATTACTCCGAAGTCGCTTATCTTTTTATTTTCATCCCTCAGTTCAAAGTTATTGTTCAGTATAAGGGTCTCTCCATTGTCAAGCTTAATTATCTTACCGTAAACTTCCCCTTCAATTCTTTTTTTATTCTTCAGCCTTATTTTCACTGTATCCCAGTTAAAATAAATTATTTTACCTTTCAGCCATTGAGACTCATTTTTTTCATTGGTAAAATACAATGTTACTTTATTATTATCATCAATTACCGTATTTTCAATATTTATATTTCCTTTTTTAGAATCTTCATTAGTGATAATCTTTAGATTTCCATCTATTCTCCATTTTATCCTGCTGTCCTTGTTCACTATTTCTATGCTGCTATTTTTCAGTTCATCTATAGAGTTTATTTCAGCTTCCTTTATCAGAACGGATTTCTTATTTAAATCTTCAAGTTCCTTCCTGTAGGAATTCAGGAAATATCCTGTTCCAAGAGTTATCATAACTATAAGAAATATCTTTTTTATGTCATAATTATAATAATAGGCACTAAAAATTTTCTTTTTTATTATCACAGTTATCAGTAACGACAGCAGGGAAAGCAGAATTATTATAACCGCCGAAACATATATAAAATAGTTGTACCCTTTCAGATTTAGCGAAATATTCAAAAATGATATGCATAACAGAATTATCAGTAAAAATCTGATAACATAGCGGTTTACATTTACAGTTTCTACTTTTCCGTCCTTTATATCCTGAATTTTTTCCAGCTTTCTGTAAATATTTTCCTTTTCATTTTTTGTAACCTTTAGCCTGCTATTAAGCATTTTCGATTTTCTGTCCAGTTCTTTTAATAATTCCATTGAGTTTTCAACTTCTTTTTTTCTTATTTCTGTAAAATATTTTTTAAACAATTGAACAATTTCCAATTTTCCCTTAAATAATTCTTTCATAAATATATCCTCTTCAGATTAAAACAAAAACTCAGCCATTAAACTGAGTTTTCTTTATAATATTGATTTTACCTCAGCTATAATTTTTTATATTATAGCACGATTTTCAAATAATAATATTATTTTTTGTTACATACATATTGTAATTTATAATATAAAAAAATTTTATGAAATGTATAAGAAAAAAAATCCAT
>CAJPML010000293.1 GCA_905371725.1 Leptotrichia sp. oral taxon 215 | reverse complement strand
TTAAAATTAGAATTTTAAAATAGAAATATTGTCAAGAAGGTTCTTAGAAGAGCATAACGGATTTAAATTCGCCATAAAAAACTATTTTGCTCCCTCCTTTACCTAAGATAAAAAAACTGCTTCAAAATAATGATTCAAAAATAAGAAGAAATTATATTTATAAATTTCTATAATTCCAAGATTACTTCTTATTTTTCTATCTGAAACAGCTTTCTATCTATAAGTTACTCTAAATTTTATTCTCCATCTTCAAGTATTTCAATAATATCTGAATTTTTATCTAAAATAACAATTTTTTTCAATTTGTCATCAAATCCAAAATACAGATAATCATATTTTTCTCCTTTAAGATCCGTATAATCTTTCACATAATAAACATTTTTTCTAGTATCAGGATAAATTGTATACTTCTTCAGTTTTCCTTCCTTTTCTCCTTCGGATATTTTTTCCTTTGGATAAGGTTGTGTTTTAAATCTTTTTACTCTTCTAGAATGACAGGTAAAAACAACATCTACTTCCGGTTTCCACTGAATAAGATATTCCTTGCCGTTTTCTTCTATAATTCGGAAATTGTGTTTTCCAATTTCTTCATCAAAATATTTCTGAGAATTTGCACTAAACCATGAAAATTTTTCTACTTCACTAAGCATTTCACTTTTTTTTTGTGTGCCTGGAGTAAATTTTTCAGCCATCATACTCATTCCCAATACAAGAAACAGCAATAAAATAATTTTTTTCATTAATATTCCTTCTTTCTAAATGTTATATTGAATCTCTTCCATATAATTTTACCTCGATTTTACAGAATTTCAATATACAAATAATAATTAATATTTTCTCATGAAAAATTATTTTATCTTACCAATATCATTTCTAAAATACATATTTTCAAAATGTATTTTCTTTAGGGAAGTATAAGCATGTTCCCTTGCTTCTTCCAGAGTCTTTCCAAATCCTACAATATTTAAGACACGTCCTCCTGAAGTAACAAAATCATCATTTTCTTTTTTTGCTCCACAAATAAACAGCATTTCTCCATTTTTTCCTATATC
Organism: Leptotrichia sp. oral taxon 215; assembly: GCA_905371725.1. Lineage (GTDB taxonomy): Bacteria > Fusobacteriota > Fusobacteriia > Fusobacteriales > Leptotrichiaceae > Leptotrichia_A. The sequence continues at coordinate 1,592 of CAJPML010000293.1, read as the reverse complement.
TGACAGTCCTGATATTTTATCCCCTTTATTGTATTTTTCAGGATAACCTCCTGCAACAGCAACTACACAGCATGAAAACTGTTTTTTCCATTTTACTTGAACTTCCGATAACTTTTTAGCAAATGAGCTTTTTATAATTTCAACCATGTCTGTTTCAAGTAATGGCAGTACTGCCTGAGTTTCAGGATCTCCAAGTCTCATGTTATATTCAAGTAGATATACACCTTTTTTCGTAATCATAAGCCCAAAAAATATTACTCCCTCAAAGTCCATTCCTTCGTTCTGAATTCCTTTCAGAGTAGGAGCCATTATATTCTTTTTAAATTCCTCAAATACTTCATCAGTAACATATGGATTTGGCGAGATTACTCCCATTCCTCCTGTATTAAGGCCTGTTTCATTTTCACCTATCTTTTTGTGATCCTTTGCAGAAAGTAGCGGAAGAATTACATTACAGTCAGTAAAAGACAATATCGAAGCTTCTACTCCATCCAGATATTCTTCGATTACAACCTGACTTCCAGCGTTTCCAAATTTTTCATCAACCATTATATCTTCCACAGCTTTGATTGCTTCATCCAGATTTTGAGCAATAATAACACCTTTTCCAGCAGCAAGTCCGCTCGCCTTTATAACTACAGGAAAATCTTTCCATTTATTCAAAAATTCCTTAGCTTTTTCAGAATTATCAAAAATTTCATAAATAGCTGTCTTAATTCCATATTTTTTCATAAAATCTTTAGAATAAGCCTTACTTCCTTCAAGAATTGCAGCTTTTTTATCAGGCCCGAATATCTTTAGTCCATTCTTCTTAAATTCATCAACTATTCCTTGAACCAGAAGTTCTTCACTTCCTACAATAGTTAAATCAATTCCGTTTTTCTTTGCAAAATCAATATATTCTTGTATTCCTTTTAATTCAACATTCTCTGCGATTTCAAGCAGTTCAGCCCCTGCATTTCCTGGTGCAATAAAAATTTTCTCAACATCTTTGTTTTTTGATAATTTCCATGCAATGGCATGTTCCCTTCCACCAGCTCCAACTATTAGAATTTTCATTTTTTCCTCCTCCGGCATTTTAGACTTTTGATTAGCCTATTTTCTTATATCTATTTAGTGTATTTTATCACATTTTCCCCTAATATTAAATGTAAAAATCTTTAAATTCTTTCATAATTTTTCAATCCAACTTCTGATGTCGTGGACAATCTATCAAAAAACAGTCATACAAAAATTTAGGATAAATTTTTACTTCTGGTTTATAATCCGTTTTCAAAATTTTCTCATACTCCGCCTTCAATCGCTTTGCTTGTCGTCTTATCTCCTTAATTTCTTCTTTTTTCTCAGCCTTTGTCCATTCTTTCTTAAATTCTCCATTTTTAACATCTTCTATTTCCTCATTTTTAAATTTTAATGCTCTTTTAAAAAATTTTTCCAATTTGTCCATTTTATTTAATTGTTTTAGTGAATAAAAATAAATTGAAAGTTCTTCATCTGGTACTCGACAATCCCCTTGAGCTTCTATTTTTAAATAAATCTCTACAAGTTTTTTATAATTCTCAGACAAATAATACAGACTTTCTAAACCACTA
>CAJPML010000292.1 GCA_905371725.1 Leptotrichia sp. oral taxon 215 | reverse complement strand
ATATTCCGGTCCATGTATTACTGTGTAATTTTTAAAATGACTACCTATTATACTGTAGCTTTTAGAAAGTTTCAAATTTTTATCGCTTATATTATATTCCGTTTTTAACGTTAGCAAATTAAATAATAAAGGTAAAATTCCAAACATGAAAAAAACTACATACCTTATAAAAACTAATAAAAAAACTGGTATAAGAAACTGTAATAATTTTTTCCTCATTTCTAATGTTTTCCTTTCATAAAATCCAGGTATTCTGATTATTAAACTTTTTAGAAAACAGACAGCCTAGAATTTTTTCAGACTGTCTGATGTCTTGCATTTCATTTGCTAAATTCAATATACTTTGTTGAAGCCCTTTATTATCATTGTTCCTGTATTGTTATGCACTTCATCCACATTGGTGAAACTTCCATTATGATCTATCGTTTCATCTGTATTTGAATTACTTCTGCTTGCAGATACGTTTACAGTTGTACCTTTCGCCTTTCCATCTGAACCGAATGATGTATTTACTCCTACTCCCATTCATTTGGAACTGCTTCTGCTTTCAGTGTCATATTCATTTACTGCAGATTCTACCTTTACATTACCTATATTTAGCTTGTCACCATTTTCAGCTATGAATGCAGAACCTCTAAGGTTTATATTACCCACAGTACCTGTAACATTTTCTGTCACTATTGCCGAGCCTACATGTTCTTTTGAGCTGTACTTCTGATAGTTCCTGTTGTCTCCGAACCTGTCATTCCCTTTAAGTTCCATAGCATCGGCATTTATATCACCCTTTTGGGTCAGTACATTTTTATTTAGAAGTTTCATTGTTATTGCAATAATATATTCAATATTAAGATTTGACACTTGATTTTAACAAATATAAAAACCTATACTAATAGTATTATATTTCTTACTTAGCTTTATTTTTTTATGATTTTTATAGTTTTATAAAATATCAACTCTATTAATAATATCAAGACTATAATTAATATTGATATATATTTTCTTTTTTTAAATATTTTTAATAATTGTTCATCAGTAAAATTATAACCTTTTGAAACAAAATTATATTGTTTTTTTAAGTATTCATATGTAAAATCACTCTCATTTCCATATCTTTGTATAAATTTATTTGGATCTTTAAAATTTATTGTTGATTTAATGTAATATATTACTTCTTGATAAGTCAAATTAAATTTTTCAATATTTTCTCCTATTATAAAATATTCACGATAATTTTCCAAAAATTTCTTATGATTTTCTTGTCCAACTTCTCCTAAATAAAAGAGCTCTCTTCCTAGGTAATCTTTTCCTGAAATTTTATGATACTGTGCTAATTTACCAACCCACAAACCATTTATTTTCTCAAGGCTTTCTACATCTCCATAATAATCAAGTGTTGCTTTGCTTATATTTTTTTCTTCATAAAAAATTATATTGTATTCTGGACCAATAAGCAAATACTCTACTTGCTCGTCAAAAGTGAATCCTTGGTATTTAATTACACGATATTTTTCATTTAAATTTAATTGTTTGTTTTCTTTTATCTTTTTTCCACTTATAAACATGAGAAAAAAGAATGTAATACTAAATATAGCAAAAAAAATTTTTTTCATTATCTCAAATCCCTTATATAATTAAAATATTCTGTACTGATGTGCTTCCGCCATTTCTTGTTATCTGAACATATCCTACTGTTGCTCCTGCACTTACTCCAAAACTTTTTGAACTGCTTCTGTAGGAGTTATGAAGTTCCACTGATTCCTTTGTTATGTTCTTCACGTCATTGTATACAAACTTCGTATCCTTTGCCTGTGTTCTCTCTAAGCAATAATAGAGGGACAATCCCCCTATTATTATCTTACCTTTCTTTTTATTTCTTGAGTTCAAACTTTTTTGTATTATTTTAATATAACAGTTCTTTAGCTTTTCGCTAAGCTATGGCTTAAAAATACAGAAAGCTTTACCATATGTTTATAATATCTCCAGATACTGAAACATCTTTTAACTCTTCAAGCTCCGGATTATATCTTTTAATTAAATCTGTAACATATTCACTAAAATTCATTCCTGTTTCCTTTAAAGTCCTATTCTCTCTGCTGTAATGATATACTTTTAAATCATCATCCCTTGTAGTTATAAAAATGTATTCAGAATTACTTTTTAAGTCAATTATAAAAGGTTTACCATCTCTTCCTTTTCCACGAAATTTATCTTTTTGTACATATTCCTGAAAATCATACTGTAACAATATTCTTTCTCTTATACTCCAGTCATTATACAATGACAGTTCTTCTTCTCCTAATAATCCTCCCAAACTTTTTCCTGCTATACTTAAATATTTCCTGAAGTCTCCCTTCACTTCTATATTATATAGTTCCTCTATTCCCCTTATCTCATCATCATTGTATCCTATAAACTCCTTCTTGTTCTTTTCAAGATATCTTTCAAGAAGGATAAAAAACTCTGAGTTTTCTTTTCTTTCTGAAGATATGTATTCCTTTATTTCCCTTAATCCTGTAATTCTTTTTTCAGATGTATCACACTGTACCAAAAGTTCTCCTACAGTGGAAAAATCTAGTGTAGGTTTTAATTCAGGAGTGTATCTTTCTACTAAATCAACCATGTATTCATTAAAATCCATTCCAGTATCCTT
>CAJPML010000291.1 GCA_905371725.1 Leptotrichia sp. oral taxon 215 | reverse complement strand
AAGTTATCTCAAGTGTCAGCTTTCTCCAGATTACTTTTTCTTCGCCTATTTTTATCGTCATTCTTTCTATCGGATAAAATTCTACCGGTTTTGTCTGTTGATTTTCCATCAATCCCATCTCCCTGCTTTTTTAAATTTACTTTCTTATTTCCAAAATTCCCACCATTTCTTATTAGCTTTTTTTGTAGCATTTTTCAACTTTTTCTCTACTCTTTTCTTGTCTTCCGTGCTCACATCCAAAAGCTCCATATTGTCTTTTGACATTTGATATTTCTTTTCAGCTTCTTTCCATTTTTTGTTTTTACCTTCCGTATCTCCCTGTTCTTCGTATAAATATCCTTCACTCTTTATTATCTTTTTCCCTAAATAGTCTATTTTATTTGTCTGGTCATTAAAGTTTCCTGCTACCTTTAAATTCTCAAATATTTTTTTCGCCTCACTGTACTTCTGTATACTTTCCGTATATCTTTTCAGGCTGAACATCTGATCTCCCTGTATCTCAAGGTTTGTCGCATTTTCTATGTCCTTTGCTATCTTCTCCAGTCTTTTTTTTTCGGCTATTATTTCATTTTCTTTTGCCTGTATCTCCAATTTTGATTGCTTTTCCTGATTTGCCAGCTGTGTTTTCGTGTCACTCTTAAATTTTATAAATTCCTGTGCCTGTTTTATGTAATTATCCACATTACTTGCATTATTCGTATCCTGTAACCCTTGATATATAGCTTTTGCTTTAGTCAGTAAAACTATTGCTTCAGAAGGATTATTTGCCGTTATCTGATCCAATCCCTCTTTTACCATATTACTTGCTGTCTGCAAATTGGCTATCTGTCTTGAATTAAGTTCCTGTATCTTGTTATCTATTTCCTGCGTCTTTGCACTGTCTCCCAACACCTGATACATTTGTCTTGCCTGATAATACGCTTCCCTTGACATATTAGAGTCCGTAGGTGCCAATATATCTCCTCTGTTCTCTGTTAACATTGCTCCGCTATATGCAGTCTTTTCCTTATCGTTTATTTCCGATATTTTTCTTTCCATACTTGATACATAATCAGGTCTTCCGTTTACCAAATATATATCCGATGCTGTCTTGTAACTTTCTTTTGCCAAATTATAGTTTCCTGCTGTATATGCATTGTCCCCTGCCAGTTCCATTGACTGTGCTTCTTTCAACTTTGATGACGAATCTATTCTCGTATTCAATGTTACAAGTATTTCTTCTGTATTCAGTTCATCTTTTTTGTATGTATTCTGTTCAAGATTATACTTCGCCTGCTGATATTTTCTCGAGGCTTCATCATATCTTCCTCCGTTGAAAAATTCATTCCCTTCACTTATATCCTGAAATGCCTGTTTTAATTTTTCCGTCTGCTCTATTTTTTTCTTTACTCCGTCTATTCTTTTATCAGCGTCTGCCCTTCTATTTTTGGCATTAACGAAAAAACCTATTATTCCTCTGCTTTTAGGTTTTAATTTTTCATATTCTCCTATGGACAGTTTCAATTCTTCCATGGAATTATTAAAGTCTTTCTTTACAAGGTCCTCATCAGCCATTTGCTCATATGTTGTTGCCTTTTTTATAATATCGTTTCTCTTTTTTATATTCCAAAATGTCAACATTAAAATAAGAAGCAGAATTACCAAAGATATTAACGCTACTTTTATCCAAAATTTCTTTTTGTCTTTCTCTATCGGCTCTGGTGCTGCCACTCCCTCTATGCTCACTGCTGCAAATGTATAATTTTCCACTTCGTCACGCAATGTCGCTATTATTTTTCTTTCCAATGATCTTAGCCATTTTGATTTGTCGTCATATCTCGAAAGTTCTACTTCCATTTCTCTTTCATCTATATTTTCCCAAAAGCCCATAGTCGTAAGACAAAGTACGTCCTTTTCCTGTAACTGCACAGGATGTTTTATGACATTAGGCTTTATTTTCCCAAAATCTCCTATTGCCTGCAGGAGATCGTTTCTCTGTCTGTGATATTTCATATCCCTTGTATTCAATGCGCCTTCTTCCACAAGTAACTGAGCTATACTGTCGTCACTGCTCTGATACATAACATAGCCGCCTCTCAAATGATAAAAGCGAGTATTTCCTACATTCCCGTACAATATTGAATTATAGTTGCTTATTACGATTAGAAGTGACGTGTGCATTAAAGAATAACGCTCGGTTTCTTCCTGTTTTTCTTTCACTTTAAGATTGGCATACTCCATCATTTCTTTTATTACTTCAGGATTAAATCTCGGTCTTAGCATAAAATACTCTATCGCCGATTCTACCGCAAGTTTTGACGCTATAGCTGCTCCGTCTTCTTCATCATATCCGTCTGCTATCGCCCAAACAGCATAGTTATCTAACTGAACATATCCGAAATAATCATTATTCTTCGGTTTTGTCCCGGGTTCACTCACAAATTTTGTCGTAAATTTTGACTCTTCTTTTCTCATCAGTTTCTCCTCATATTACAAAATTACATCATTTTTCTGCAAATATTTATTATCCGTCTTTATTAAAATAATACTTGCATTATCCTGATTCAGTCTTCTTCTCTCTTTTAATGTATTCATTATCAACTCGGTAATTTCTTTACCTGTCTTGTTTATATTTTCTTCTATAATTCTTTTTATAGTTCCCGTTTCCAAATATTTATCCACTCCGTCACTGCACATAAGTATAA
>CAJPML010000290.1 GCA_905371725.1 Leptotrichia sp. oral taxon 215 | reverse complement strand
GTTTTCTATTTCATAAATTGGTATTTCCATTCCGTATATGTCCTTTAGGACTTCATTTTTCATAATTTCTTCTGTATTCCCATGTCTAATCATTTTCCCATCTTTAAGTGCCACAATGTAGTCCGAATAGCTTACAACAAAGTTAATATCATGTATTACTACTATAATTGTTTTTCCTCTTTCATCTACAAGATTTCTCAAAATTTTCATTATTTGTACCGAATGTTTCATATCCAGATTGTTTAAAGGTTCATCTAAAAAGATATATTCTGTATCCTGAGCAATAACCATCGCAATATATGCCATCTGCCTTTGCCCTCCACTTAATTCGTCAATAAATCTGTTTTCCAAATTTTTCAGTCCCATATATTCTATAGCCTGCCCTACTTTTTCTTCATCTTCTAAAGTAAGTTTTCCTTTTGAATAAGGATATCTTCCAAAACTAACCAGTTCCTTTACAGTCAGCCTTATATTCAGATGATTTGACTGCTTTAAAATTGAAAGCACTTTTGCAAGTTCCTCTGTATTCCATTCTTCTAAATTTTTATTTTTTATAACCACATCTCCTGAATCTCTTGACAATGTTCTTGTTATTATGGAAAGAAGTGTACTTTTACCAGCACCATTGCTTCCAATAAAGGATATTATTTTTTTCTTTGGCAATTCTAGGCTTACATCCGATAGTATTTCCTTTTCGCCGTATTTTTTAAATACATTATCAACTTTTATCATAACCATCCTCCCTTGCAATATTTTCAAATTCATTTAAAATCAACCAGTTTTTAAGCCTGATTTCTTGTAATAAGGTAAATAAAGTAAATTCCGCCAATAAAATCTATTATTACATTTATTGTTGCCGAAAAATTCAATAATCTTTCAACTATGAACAGGCTATAGATTAATGCTATATTTCCTATAAGAAAAGCGATTATTATCATCATTCCATGTTTATAGCCTTTTACAACTTCCCGTGCCAGACTTGCTACTAAAAGTCCTAAAAATGTTACAGGACCCACAAGCACAGTTGACACCGATATTAACACAGAAATCACAATCATCTGTTTTCTTATCAGCTTTTTACAATTAATTCCTAAATTAATGGCATGATCTTCTCCAAGCGATAAAACATTCAGCCTTTTCAAATCAGGTATTATTGATATTATGCAAAAAATTATCAAAACAAGGCATACTCCAATCAGTTTTACATTAATTACGCTGAAACTTGCAAACATTTTCCCTTGTAATACAAGAAATTCATTAGGATCTAGCATCATCTGCATAAAATTGGAAAGACCATTGAAAAATCCACCAAATATTATTCCAATCAAAACTAGAAAATATATATTTTTCATTTTTCCGTTAAAGAGAAATACATATAATAAAAGAGAAGCTCCCACCATTATAATTCCCGAAATAAAAAATTGAAATGTGTCAGTCATCATAGCAAGCTGTCTACTTCCAAAAAAGTACACGACAACAGTCTGAATAAACATATAAAGCGAATCCAACCCCATAATTCCTGGCGTTAAAATCCTGTTACCAGTTATCGTTTGAAACACTATCGAAGAATATCCAATTGAAAAACTTACAATAGCAATCGCAAGAACCTTTAAAGCCCGCCTTGGTAAATTAAAGCTCATATTGTCAAAAGTTAATCCAAATAATATGAATAACAACATCCCTAAAAGAGAGAGTGCCATTAAAATTAGTATTTTTTTAACTTGACTACTTTCACTTAAATTTTTAATTGGCATATTTATACCTCCTAAAAACAAGAATCAAGAATATCAAACTTCCAACAATGCTCATAATAACACTTATAGACACTTCATAAGGATACATCACAATTCTTCCTGCAATATCACAGATTAATACGAATAATGCTCCTAAAATTGCCGTATCTGGAAGAGATTTTTTCATGTTATCCCCCTTATAAATACTCACAATATTTGGAATAATCAGCCCTACATAAGGAATTGTCCCTATTGTAACGACAATGGAAGCTGTTATTACCGACACTATTATCAGCCCTATAAATGTAATTTTTTCACGATTTAGCCCCAGATTAGCTGAAAAATCCTTTCCTATTCCTACAATCGTAAATTTATCCGTATAAATATATGCCAGCACAAAAAACGGAATTCCAATATAAATCAATTCATACCTTCCTTTTACAACTAAAGCAAAATTCCCTTGCATCCACGAGCCTATATTCTGAATTAAGTCCAATTTATAAGCCACAAAGCCTGTAATTGAATTTACTACATTTCCAAGCATTATCCCAATTAATGGTATCATTACAACATTTTTTATTTTCATTTTGCTCAAAACCTTCATAAAAAGCATAGTTCCAAAAAGTGCAAATATAAAAGCAACCGTCATTTTTAAAAGAGTTGACTTGTCTCCCAAAAATATAAGGGAAATCATTATCCCAAACTTTGCCCAGTCCATAGTTCCTATTGTCGAGGGAGATACAAATTTATTGCTGCTTATCGTCTGAACAATTATTCCCGCTATTCCAAGACTTGCTCCTGTAACAAGAATACTGACTAGTCTAGGAATTCTGCTTATTATAAGAAGTTGTGTCTCTTTTCCCAAAAGTAAGTTTTCAAGAGTAAATTTCTGGACTCCTGTCAATAATGAAACAATTGAGAGTATTACTAAAAGTATTATTAAAAAAATAATAT
>CAJPML010000289.1 GCA_905371725.1 Leptotrichia sp. oral taxon 215 | reverse complement strand
GGATAAATTATGAAAAAATATAAGAACAGAAATCCGATAAGAAACAGAATCTATAAATCAATCATGGAACAGATAAACGACAGCATAAGAAGCCTATATGAATATCTAGACATAGAAGACTACTATAGCAATAATCTTAAATATGACTGGAAAAATGACAGCATACAGAAAATAATAAATGCGAGAATGAAAGAAGGTTATACTGTCTATAGTTTTAAAAAAGTAATTCAAAAAGCAGTTGAGGACTATATGGAAAATGGAATAATAGACCCAGAACCATATAAATTTTTAAACCCATGTAAGATATTCAATAAATATCATTATTTTAAATATTTATAAGTAATCAAAAAACGAACCGAACCAAAATGCAACCAAACAAAGTAACCATTTAAGGCTTTAAGCCTTTGATAATACAGGAATTATATAAAGATTGCAACCATTAACAATTGGCGAAAAATGGGAAAATAATATCAATATGTTAGAAAATAGTTAGTACTAGGAAGGGGAACAAATGGAAGGAAAAAAGAAGGGTAAATATAGACCAAACTATAAAGAGATGTCAAAAATAGACCAAATAAGGCAACCACAGGAGTATATACACAAGTACAAAAAATTTGATACAAAAGATAATTATTTATATTACACACTGATAACAAGCATATTAGGGAAAGTTATATACGAACTTAAAAAGTCAATGAGGGAAGTAAAAGACTTTGAATTTTATGACGCTGAAGAATATGAGAACATAGCATTTGAAAGCACGCTGGCTGACATGGTAACAGAAAATATGGAATTACAGGACAAAATTTATAGGGCTATTGAAACAGAGTGTATAAAACAGGCAAAAGAATTTCTATTGAAAGATTTAGAAGAGTAAGGGAGTGGAAGCATATGAAAGATGTAATATTGTGTGACTATGGAAAAAGCTATTTAACAGGCTGCTATTTCATAAATTTACTGGACTATACAACAGATGAAGAAATAGAGGATATAAAGACATTTAAAACTGAAAATGAGATGATGAAATATATCAGAGAAAATAATTTAATAAACGGATCAGATAAATGATGTTGGAAGGAGAAACTAAAAATGGATATAAATAAATTAAAAGGCAAGATAAGAGAAAAAAGGCTGACATATAAAATACTGGCCCAAAAGATAGGGATAGGTTTAACATCAATGAATTATAAAATTAATGGAAAGAATTTATTTAATCAGGAAGAAATGAAGAAACTGAAAGAAGCTTTAAGACTAACAGATAATGAAACAATAGACATATTTTTTTCATAAGGTGGCAGGATATGGAAATATTAATTGAAAATATAATGATAAAATAAAAGAGGGGCCTTAAAAAAAGCCCTCTCACTCACAAATTTATTTTATCATATCCAGGGGTAAAATGGAAGTGATAAACATGAAAAGGGCTAACGGAAAAGGAAGCATTAAAAAAGTAAAAGGGAACTTAAGAAAGCCCTACAGGGTCAGGCTGACTAAACATAAGGACGGAAAAAGGGAAAGAATAAGTTTAGGCTATTTTTCGACTTTAAAAGAGGCTCATAAGACATTGGAAGAATATCTTATAAGCCCTTATGACCTTGAAATATCCATGATGACATTTAAAGACCTTTACGAAGTATTTTACAAAATGAAAAAGGATCGTGTAGCAGAAGAAACATTGAAAGGTTACAGGCATACATTCAAAAGGTGTAAGGAACTTCATAACATCTTATTTAAGGATATAACAACTCCACAGCTTCAGTATTTAATAGATACACTTAATAAGGCTGATGGAAAAAAGGCTTCTATAGGAACTATGAAACAGACAAAAAGATTTCTGACAGCAATATATAACTTCGCCATAAAGATGGAATATATAACCATAAATAGGGCTAAGAACATTGACATTATGAAAGAATCTGAAAAGGAAAATAGGACTAGTATATTTACTAATATTGAAATAAAAAAATTATGGGATAATATAAATAATTTTGACTGGGTTGATGTTATATTGATAATGATACATACAGGCTACAGAATTGAGGAAATAGTAAGAATAAAAAAGGAAAATGTAGATTTTATCAATGGAATAATCAGAGGGGGAAACAAGACCGAAAAAGGAAAACATAAAATAATTCCTATCCATAAGGATATAATGGAACTGATACAGAAAAGATATAGCGACAGCAATACAGATTATCTGATTGATAATAGAAATTGGGTTATAAAAAAGAGGGGAGAAGAGAACAAACCTTTAAGAAAAAACTATTTAAGAGAAAAGTTTTATGATGTCATGGAAGCGTTGGGAATGAGCCATAGGCCCCACGATACAAGGAGAACATTTGCAACCATATTATCAAAGCTGGGAGCTTCAGAGAGTGTAATAACTGACCTTATGGGACATACAAGCTTTAAAACAACAGAAAAGCATTACATACAGAACGACATAGAAACTTTAAAGGAAGCTATAGGACAGATTGAAAAAATAAACTAAAATTTGACTGTACAGAGAATTACAGTCATTTTTTTGTTATTTATGAATGAAGGAAATTTTTTCCTAACATATGTTATTGAAAATGATTTCAAAATATTGAAGTTATATAGATACAATATATTGAATTTATGGGGGTACGCTGGGGCAACCGCAATTTAAAATAATGTATTTTGATGTTATTTTTATAGATTTTTTCAAAAAATG
>CAJPML010000288.1 GCA_905371725.1 Leptotrichia sp. oral taxon 215 | reverse complement strand
ATTATAACATTTTTTTCAATTAATTTGTAGAGTTATAATTTGGAGCTTCTTTTGTAATTATAACATCATGTGGATGGCTTTCCTTCAATCCTGCATTTGTTATTCTTACAAATTTTCCATTTTCTTTTAAATCTTTAATTGTTGGTGTTCCACAATATCCCATTCCAGATCTTAATCCGCCACACATTTGATATACTGCATCCTTTAATGCTCCTTTAAATGGAACCATTGATTCTATTCCTTCAGGAACTAATTTTTCTGTTGCGGATTCAAGCTGGAAGTATCTGTCACTGCTTCCTCTTTTCATTGCCGCAAGCGATCCCATTCCTGCATATGTTTTATATTTTCTTCCATTATAGAGAATTTCTTCTCCTGGTGCCTCCTGAGTACCTGCCAGAACTCCTCCAAGCATTACACAGTCTGCTCCTGCTGCTATTGCCTTTACTATATCCCCTGAAAGCTTTATTCCTCCGTCTGCAATTAATCCTATACCTTTTTCCTTACACACATCTGCTATTTCCATTACAGCTGTAATCTGTGGTACACCAACTCCTGCCACAACTCTTGTAGTACATATTGATCCTGGACCAACTCCTACTTTTACTGCATTTACTCCTGCATCTATCAACGCAAGTGCGGCTTCCTTTGTAACTATATTTCCACCAATCAGGTCAAGTTCAGGAAATTCTCTTCTTATTTCCTTTATCCTTTCTACTACTCCTCTTGAATGTCCATGTGCAGAATCTACAGTTACTATATCAACTCCTGCATCTACAAGAGCCTGTATTCTTTTTATTGTATCATTTCCGATTCCTACAGCAGCTCCGACTCTCAGCCTTCCGTGAGAATCTTTACATGCATTTGGATAATTTATTATATTATCAATATCCTTTATTGTAATAAGACCTTTCAGTTTAGTTCCTTCCACAATTGGAAGTTTTTCTATTCTATGTTCAAGAAGAATTGATTTTGCTTCTTCAAGAGTAGTCCCTACAGGTGCAGTTACAAGATTTTCCTTTGTCATTATTTCTGTAACTTTCATTGAAAAATCTTCTCTATATTTTAAATCCCTGTTAGTTATTATTCCTTTTAAGTTGCCATCTTTATCTACAATAGGAAGTCCTGAAATTTTGTATTCCTTCATCAGACTATTTGCTTCCTGTAATATCGCATCTTCCCCTAAAGTTATCGGATTAGTAATCATACCGCTTTCATACCTTTTTACTTTTTGAACTTCCTCAGCCTGTCTTTCAATAGTCATATTTTTATGAATAAAACCTATTCCACCCTCCCTTGCTATCGCTATGGCAAGGACAGCTTCAGTTACTGTATCCATTGCAGCACTCATAATCGGAATATTCAGTTCCAGTTTTTCTGTAACCTTCGTTTTTAATGACACTTCATGAGGCAATACTTCAGATGCCTGAGGAATTAATAATACATCATCAAATGTCAGACCTTCAGAAATTACAATCTTGTCTTTTTGACTCATTTCAAAATCCTCCTTCTTTTTCTTCTATTTTCAATTAATAAATGTTTTTAACATGAATAAAAAATACATCGACCTGTTTATAAAATTATATTATTCTATCACAATTTTATCAATAATTCCAATTATTTTTCCAATATTTCCCATTCATTTTTTTTATACTTTTCCTGTAATAATTTTTATCAAAGTTATAATTAAAACAAATTTATCTTGACATTAATAACACAAATCATTATAATCAATCAGAATAATTTTTTATAAATAGGAGCTTTGAAAATAAAATGAAATACAATATTATGAAAACTACAAAAGAATACTCCATTATAGCACTTGGTGTATTTATAATGGCAGTAGGACTACAATTTTTCTTTTTCCCAAATAAAATAGCCAGTGGAGGGATTACAGGATTTGCACTTATTATAACTCACATGTTTAACATACCGAGCAGTATTATTGTCACAATTGGTAATGTTATATTATTTTCCATGGCATTTGTAATGATAAGTGGACAATTTGGAATAAAAAGCATTTATGCTACTATACTTTTATCCCTTTTTTTAGGATTATTTGAAAAATTTACTCCTAACTATGCTTTTACAGATGATTTGATATTAGCAACTATATTTGGAAGTGTTTTTTCAGCAGTCGGAGTTGCAATGATTTACATGTTTGAAGCCTCAACCGGAGGAACTTCAATAATTGGAAAAATTATCCAGAAATACTTTCACATAGGATATGGAATGTCAAATTTTATAGCTGATGCCATTGTTACAATACTGGCCATCTTTTCTTTCGGTATAGAACTGGCCCTTGTTGGATTATTGAGTGTCTACTTTACAGGATTTCTAACTGATAAATTTATTGATGGATTTAACTCAAGTAAACAGATTATGATTATAACATCGCAGAAAGAGCTTGTTGTAGAATATATTCTAAAAGATTTTGATAGAGGATGTACAATACTTAAAGCAATTGGAGGATATTCAGGTGCTGAAAGAGATATTTTACTTGTAATACTTGATAGAAGACAGTTTATCTCATTAAGAAAATTTTTAAAGGAAAATGATCCACGTGCCTTCGTAACAGTTACAGAAACTTCAAAAGTTTTTGGAGAAGGATTTAATCAGCTTCATTAAAAATCATTGTATCTAATATATGAAAACTATATTTATTTATTAAAATTTTACAATGCAAAACAGAAAATAAAT
>CAJPML010000287.1 GCA_905371725.1 Leptotrichia sp. oral taxon 215 | reverse complement strand
CTAGTAGATAAAATTACAAAAAAATTATTTGGAACACAGGATGAACGTGAAGTAAAGAAAATGAGAAAAATTGTGGATAAAATAAATGCAATTGAACCACAGTTTCAAAATTATACAGATGGAGAACTGTCTGCAAAAACAGCTGAATTTAAGGAAAGACTTGAAAAAGGGGAAACACTTGATGATATACTAGTTGAAGCTTTTGCGACAGTAAGAGAAGCAGCTAGAAGAATTTTAGGAATGAGAGCCTATGATGTGCAGCTGATAGGTGGAATGATACTTCATAGCGGGAATATTGCAGAGATGAAAACGGGAGAAGGAAAAACACTGATGTCAACTATGCCGATTTATCTGAATGCCTTAACAGGAAAAGGTGTACACGTAGTAACTGTAAATGATTATCTGGCAAAGCGTGACAGGGATCTGATGAGTGAAATGTTTGAATTTTTAGGATTGACTTCAGGAGTTATAGTTGCAAATATTCCAAATGATGCAAGAAAAAGAGCATATGATGCAGACATAACATATGGAACAAACAATGAATTTGGATTTGATTACCTGAGAGACAATATGGTTGGAGCACTGGAGGAGAAAGTTCAGAGAAAACATAATTTTGCAATTGTCGATGAGATAGATTCGATTTTGATTGATGAAGCGAGAACCCCTTTAATTATATCCGGAGCCGCTGAAGAAACTACAGAATGGTATAATACATTTGCTGAAGTAGCAAAGCGTTTAAAGAGAAGTTATAAGACAGAAGAAATAAAAGATAAGAAAAATACAGTCATTCCTGATGAAGATTGGGAAGATTATGAAGTTGATGAAAAATCACATACAGTTACAATAACTGACAAAGGTATCAGAAATGTTGAGAAAATGCTTAAGATTGATAACCTTTACTCACCTGAATATGTAGAACTTACACATTTTTTGACGCAGGCACTAAAGGCAAAGGAACTGTTTAAACTTGATAGGGATTATATTATAAACGAAAAGGGAGAAGTAATAATAGTTGATGAGTTTACAGGAAGACTTATGGAGGGAAGAAGATATTCCGATGGACTTCATCAGGCTATAGAAGCTAAGGAAAAGCTTGAAGTTGCTGGAGAAAACCAGACACTTGCAACGATTACTTTACAAAATTATTTTAGAATGTATGAAAAATTGTCAGGGATGACAGGTACTGCAAAAACAGAAGAAGAAGAATTTAAGCAGATATACAATCTGAAGGTTATAGAAGTTCCTACAAATAGACCTGTTATAAGGATAGATATGCCAGATGTAGTGTATATGACAACTAGGGCAAAATATAAGGCAATTGGAGATAAAATAAAGGAACTTTATGAAAAAGGACAGCCAGTTCTTGTAGGGACAGCTTCGATTCAGCATTCAGAAGAAGTATCGGAATTATTGAAAAAAATGAAAATACCTCATGAAATACTAAATGCAAAGCATCATGAAAGGGAAGCGGAAATAATAGCTCAGGCTGGAAGATTTAAAACTGTTACAATTGCAACAAATATGGCAGGAAGAGGAACAGATATAAAACTTGGAGGAGATCCTGATTCATTTGCAGCAAAGGTTGCTGAAAAAGGAACTGAAGAATATGATGAACTTTATAAAGTATATCAGAAGGACTGTGAAGAAAATAGGGAGAAAGTGCTGCAAGCAGGAGGACTTTTTATACTTGGAACAGAAAGACATGAAAGCAGACGTATTGACAATCAGCTAAGAGGACGTTCAGGTAGACAGGGGGATCCTGGAACATCGGAATTTTATCTGTCACTGGATGACGATCTTATGAGGTTGTTTGGTGGAGATAAACTAAAATCAATGATGAAGGTTCTGAATATAGGCGAATATGAGGAAATAAGACATAGACAAATAAGTAAGGCTGTAGAAAATGCTCAGAAAAGAATAGAAAGCAGAAACTTCTCATCAAGAAAAAGTTTGATAGAATATGATGATGTAAACAATACTCAGAGGGAAGTTATCTACACTCAAAGAGATGCTGTACTAAGTAGTGACAATCTGAAAGAACTTATTTTTGATATGATAAGGGAAACAGTAGAAGATACTGTTGAAATGTCCTTAAGTGGGGATTCAAAATCTGACTGGGATTTCAATCTACTAGAAGATAAATTAAATGAAATTTTTGAATACGAAATGGATTCGTCACTTCAAAATGAGAGTAAAGAACAAATAATTGATAAAGTTTATGATGATCTTATAAAAAGATATAATGAAAAAGAGGAAATAGTAGGTGAAGAAGTATTCAGAAGAATTGAGAGATATATAATGCTTGAAGTTCTTGATCAGAAATGGAGACAGCACTTGAAAGATCTTACAGAATTAAGGGAAGGAATAAGACTTAGATCATATGGACAGAGAAATCCTATTCATGACTATAAAATAGTAGGTTTTGAAATCTATAATGAAATGATAGATGCCATAAAAAGAGAAACAGGTTCATTCCTCCTAAAATTGAAGCTTAAAAATGAAGAGGAAACAGCTAATTTAAAACATGAAGAAGCAAAAAACCTGAAATATGAACATACTGACAGTGAAGTTGAAGATGCTGAAACAGTTGAAGAAAGTTCTCATAGAAAACTTTCAAGAAGAGAAAGAAGAGAAATGGAAAGAAAAAGTCATTAAAAATTAGTATAAAGGGACTGTTTCAAAATAGAAAAAATACAAATGCAA
>CAJPML010000286.1 GCA_905371725.1 Leptotrichia sp. oral taxon 215 | reverse complement strand
AAAAGATTATGAAAAAGGAATTGTTGATGTATTTGAAGTGATAAGCAAGAAACTTATAAGAATAATTCAGATAAATAAGCGTCGTGTTGATGATACAGTTTTTCTTACAGTAAATATAGAAGAAAGCATAATAAATGTATCTGATGTAGTTACTGCACTTTCGGCATTAAAAAATGTGGAATATGTGAAGAACAGCTAGGGGAAGAAAGTAAATTATAAAATATTTTATTGTTAGATTTATGATAAAATGAAAGAAGGAGAAAAACATGGCTTCTAGCAAAGAATATCTGGATTTTATACTGGATCAGCTTACAGGGCTAGAAGGTATAAGTTACAGGGCAATGATGGGTGAATACATACTTTATTATAAAAATAAAGTTATTGGCGGGATATATGACAACAGATTTCTCTTAAAAATAACAGAATCTTCAGAGAAATTTATACCAAATGCAAAAATTGAAATACCGTATGAAGGGGCAAAAGGGATGTTATTATTTGATGATTTTGAAAATAAAGAATTTCTGGTAGAACTGTTTGAAAAAATGTATGAGGAGCTTCCAATGCCTAAAATAAAGAAGAAGAAATAAAAGAAGGAGAACTATTACAAATGAAAAGTATAATAAAGAATAATTCTGTATTTATTAATTACAATACCTCTATTTTCTGATTATCATATTAACAATAGAAAAGTTTTTTATGGAAACAATAAACTGGAAAAAAATAAATTTATAACTGAAATAAAAAGCATAAAAGATGTTGATATTCCAACATTTAAAAGACTTACAGCTTTCTATGCTGTAGACGGTAAAAAAGTACATTATAAAGGGGAAGCAGTAGAAGGGATAGACAGAAATTCTTTTGAAATAATAAGACTTGATCTGGCAAAGGACAAGGATAACCTTTATTTTGGAAATAATAAATTGGATATAAGTTCAAAAGGTTTTTCTTTTTTAGGAAATATTTCAAATGAACCATCAGCACAGGTTGGAATAAATACAAGCGTATATTTTAAGAATTTTGAAAGCATTTATTATGCTGTTTTTGATATAGAAAAAAATAAAGTGATTAAGATAAAGAAAATAGAAAATGCTGATAAAAACAGCTTTAAATCCTTAAAGAACTTTATACGAGAAAAAAGAAAAGATAGAAAAGAATAAAGTAAAAAATTGGCTAAAAACAGTAAGTGCATTTGCAAATGGAAAAGGTGGAGTGTTAATTTTTGGAATAAATGACAATGATGAAATTATTGGATTGGAAAATTACAAAAAGGACTCAGAATTTGTAAGTGAGAAAATAAAGACACAGATAGACCCGATTCCAAATATAGAGATAGAATTTATAAGGGAAAAGGATAAATATCTGCTTTTGGTTAAAGTTTATTCAGGAAATCAAACTCCTTATTACTATGTTGGAAATGGATCAAGACAGGCATTTGTAAGAATTGGGAATGAAAGTGTAACTGCAAAGAATCATGAACTTAATAACTTAATTTTAAAAGGATGTAATCAGACATATGACAGTGTCAGTTCAAATATTGACTATGAGAAAGCATCATTTTCTAAATTAAAAGCAAGTTATTATCAGAATACAAAACAAGAATTTTTAAATTCGGATTTTGAATCATTTGGTTTGTTAAAAGAAGGAAAATTAACTAATGCAGGAGCATTGTTAGCAGATGAAAAATTATTGTATCAGTCAAGAATATTTTGTACAAGGTGGAATGGACTTGATAAAACTTCCGGAAGAATGGAAGCACTTGATGATATTGAAGTAGAAGGAAGTATACTGTATCAGTTAGAAGAAGTTTTGAGATTTATACGAGTGAATAATAAAAAAATGTGGAAAAAAACAGAAAATAGACGTATAGAAATGCCCGATTATCCTGAAAGAGCTATACAGGAAGCTCTGGTAAATGCAATTATACATAGAGATTACAGTATAGTCGGAAGTGAAATACATGTAGATATTTATGATAATAGACTGGAAATTTATTCTCCAGGAGGAATGTTTGATGGAACTTTTATTCAGGAAAGAAATACAGATACAATTTCTTCTAAAAGAAGAAACCCTATAATTGCAGACTTATTTGCTCGAATTCACTTAATGGAAAGACGTGGAAGCGGTTTAAAGAAAATCCGTGATGATTTTAAAAATTCTTTTAACTATACAGAAGAAAAAGCTGTTGAATTTTTTTCAGATTTTAATGAATTTAGAGTGATAATGAAAAATTTGAATTATAGTTATATTGAAAAGAAAAAAGAAAAAAAGACAGTAAGTAAAACAGGAACTAAAAAAAGAAAAAATTTAGAAATACAAATAAAACAAATAATTGAATTTGTTGAAAAAAATAATGAAATTACAAGGATAGATTTAGAAAATATGTTAAATATAAAAGAAAGCCGTGCGAGAGAATTATTAAGATATTCAGTAGAAAATAACATATTGGAAAAATTAGGGAAAACTAGAAATATAAAATATGTAAAAAAATAGAACCGTCGGAAAGAACCGTCGGAAAGAACCGTCGGAAAGAACCGTCGGAAAGAACCGTCGGAAAAAAACCGTCGGAAAAAACCGTCGGAAAAAATTAAGCAACGATTTCTTAATGATTTCGTTGCTTAAAAAATTGATATTGAAGGAGAAAAAAGGATGGAAAAAAATGAAAATAAATTTATATCAAAAGCAAAAGAAGTTTTAGTATTAGTTT
>CAJPML010000285.1 GCA_905371725.1 Leptotrichia sp. oral taxon 215 | reverse complement strand
GCAGGTTATAGTGAAAGTCCTATTTATTCATGGTCAAAATTAAAAAGAAAAATAGTCCAGTTTTAAATGCAAATCTAAATGAAAAAATGTTAAAGTAGATAAAAGCAGTTGCCCTAAATAAAGAATAAAATGAAAATTTAAAATTATATTCTATTGAATAAATTTTATGTAAATTCAAATTTTTTATAGAAACTTATGAAAAATATGATATAATTATCTGCGATTAATTTAAGAAATACAATAATTTATTATAACTAGAAGGAAAAGGAATAAAAATGGAGATACTGAAGGAAAATTTTTTAAAGTTAAGAGAAAAAATGATGGAAAAATTTAAGGAAGATTTTGCAAGGCATAGGGAACTGGGCGAAAAAGAAGTACCGATAAAGACGATAGGGCCTATTAATGGAGTTTACTATGAAAGAGGAGAAAGAAGTTATTTTGTCCGTCCAAGAATAAGAGCAGGGATTATCACTTTGCAGCAATTGAGGGCTGTCTCAGATTTATCCTTAAAACATGGTGACGGAGAAATAAAACTTACAACGAGACATGGAATTCAGCTGAGAGGAATTAAGGCTGACAATGTTTTGCCACTAATAGAGGATTTATTTAATGTAGGGCTAAAGACACAGGCTGTAGGTGGAAAAAGTATAAGAGGAATGATTATTTCATCATATAGCGGTTTTGAAGAGGAGGAATTTGATGTGACTCCTTATGCAGTTCATTCAATAAACTATCTGTTTCAGAATGAAGATACATATACACTCCCTGGGAAACTAAAATTTTCAGCATCAAACAGCAGTGAAGATACAGCAGGAGCAAAATATGCCGATATGGGATTTATTGCAAAAAAAATAAATAACGAAGATTATTTTGAAGTTTATTTTGATTTTGGAATGAACCTGTCAAATAAAAATCCATATAAATATTCAAAAAATATAAAAGCTGAAGAAATGCTTTATTGCATGAGGGCAATGGTAATGATGTTCAAGGATAATATGGAAATGACAAATCCAAGGGCAAGAGTCAGAACAATGAACAGAAAAATAGGAATTGAAGCATTTGAAGAAATATTTAAGAAATATTTTGAGAAAGCAAAAAAAGAAGTAGATTCTGTAATTGATATAAAGGAACTCTATAAAGATGTAAAAACACAGGAAAAAGTATTTGAATGGAGTAAGGAAGTGGACTTTGTCTCTGAAGGAATAGATGAGGAGCTTCTTATAAATGTCAGGGAAAGCTATAGACAAAAAGGAATTTATGCTGTAAAACTGAAATTTGCAGGTGGAGTTATAAGAAGAAAACAGCTGGAAGGAATTCTTGAATATTTAGAAAGCTTAAATCATGAAATAAAAATAAAACTTACAAATAATCAGGAAATTATAGTCTTTAATCTGAATGGTGAAGAGACTTTGCATATTCTGGAAAATTTCAAAGAAAGACTTATAAGCAGTGCTTTTGAAGATACAATTACATGTACCGGTGTTCCGAGATGCAGATTGGCAATAACATCCAGTAAAAGTGCCTTTGACAAGATATTAAAGAAATTTGACAATAATGATGCGACACTAAAGAAGGAGTTACCTCAGCTGAGAATTTCAGGATGCCCTAATTCGTGCAGTCTGACTTTTAAGGGAGATTTAGGTTTTTCAGGAAGAATTAAAAAAATAGATGAAAAGGTAAATATCGCCTATACGCTATTAAGTGAAAATAAAAATATAGAACTGGCAGGGAAAGCAATAATCTTAGAAAGAGATATGCCTGAAATGATTTATGAAATGGCGTTATTGAAGAAAGAATCTCAAATTAGAGATTTTCATGAATTTGTCAATACTGAATATGAGAAAATAAATGAGCTTATTAGAAAATATGTACAATAAAAAAAGATTATATGACTAAGACATAACAAATAGAAAAAAAATAAGAATTGTTGTATAATTAAAAAAATTATTATAGAAAGAGGTAATGGAATGAAAAAAAGAATTTTGATAATTCTGGGAATTATTATGATGTTTATAGTAAGCTGTGGTGGAAAACATCCAGCAGTAAAGGATTTTGAAGACAATATGAAAATTGTACAAAGTGGAGATACTAATAAAATTTCCGATGGATCTAATAAAACATTTTCTTCAGATGTAACTCCTGAAATGAAAGCTGCTTTAGGTGAAGGATTTAAAAAAATTACATATAAGATAAACAAAACGACAGTAAATAAGGATGAAGTGCTTATAAATGTAACTATGCAATCTCCTGATTTAAGTGGGTATATTAAAGAAATATCACAAAAAATAGTTGGTTCGTTGGGACAAATGCAAGGGAAAACAGAAGATGAAATAGGAAAGGAAGCAGAAAAAATATCGGTGGAATTAATAAAGGAAAAAGTAAAAAGTGGTAAAACAAAAGAAAAGACATTTGATGTATTATACAAGAAAACAGGAGATAAATGGGAGCCAGATCCTACTGCAAATAAAGAATTATTTGATATGTTAACTATGAATATGGCTAATGTAGAATAAAATTAAATAAACTGGTAAACTGTACAATGACTATGAATATGATGGAAATATAATAAAAATAGTGTATTATAATTTAAATAAGACAAAGAGTAATTTTCAATTGAAAGTCACTAATATAGAATGATTTTTAAATTTACTCTTGAAAAAATCAAGGAAAGAATTCCAAGTCAAAATACCGTTATGAAGATGGTCAA
>CAJPML010000284.1 GCA_905371725.1 Leptotrichia sp. oral taxon 215 | reverse complement strand
TTATCAGATATATCAGTAAATACCTGAAAAATATGAATTTAATTTCCTTATAAATGAAAAAGTAAGCCGCCAAAATAAAATGGCGGCTTTTTTATTGGGGAAAATATGGGGAAAATAGAGCATAAAAAAACTATCTCGATATAGTCAAGATAGTTTTTGTTTTGTTATTTAATTATTTTACCAGATTTTTATTCTATCTTCTGGAGCTTTGTACATTTTATCTCCTGGTTTTGTTTCAAATACTTTATGGAATGCATCCACATTTACCAATGTTCCATTTACACGGAAGATATTTGGTGAATGGGAATCTGTTTTAGCTAGATTTTTTAGATATTCTGGTGTCGATTTCTGTCTCCACATTCTTGCAAAGCTTAAAAAGAACAATTTATTTATTGTGTCCGAATATGCCTTTGTAGAATTTGGATGATCTTTCATGTACATTTGCAATGCGTCATAAGCAATGTTTAATCCTCCAAGATCGGCAATGTTTTCAGTTAATGTATATTTTCCGTTAACATATACTCCGCCTCCAACTGAATATCTTGAAAACTGCTCTTCCAATTTTTTGGTTGCCGCGTCAAATTTCATTTTGTCTTCTTCTGTCCACCAGTTTCTCACATTTCCATCTCCATCATACGAAGCTCCTGATACATCAAACGCATGAGTAAGCTCGTGTCCTATAACTGTTCCGATACCTCCAAAGTTACTTGCCATTTCTGATTTTCCATAATCATAAAATGGATATTGCAAGATTCCCGCAGGGAACACTATTTCGTTGCTCGTTGGTGAATAGTAGGCATTTATCGTATGCGGGGACATGTGCCATTCTGTTTTGTCTACTGGCTTTCCAACTTTTTTCATATCTTCATTGTATTCCCATTCGCTTATTTTTTTCATTTGGTCATAAAGTGAATCATTGCTTGAAATTGTCATTTTGCTAAAATCTCTCCATTTATCCGGATATCCGATTTTTACAGTAATTTTCGATAATTTTTCCAGCGCTTTCTTCTTAGTAGCGGCACTCATCCAATCCAATTTTTCAATTCTGTTCTTCATTGCCTTCTTGATGTAATCAACCATTTGCAATGTATTTTTTTTAGCTTCAGATGAAAAATTACGCTGAACATAGATTTTTCCGATAATTTCTCCAAGACCTCCATTTGTAAAGTTTAATGCTCTTTTTTCAAGCACTTCCCTTTCCTTCTGCCCATTCAGATGTCTTCCAAAAAATTCAAAGCTTCTTTTTCCAAGGTCATCATTAAGCACTCCAGCTGCAGAACTTATTAAATTATATTTCATGTAATCCTTGATTACACCAATATTTGCATCATTTACAAATCTATCAAGATTTTTATAGTAATTTAGCTCAGTTATTATTACCTTGTCCGTATTTACATTCAGCTGCTTCAAATATTGCGCTAAATCTACATTTTTAGATAATGTTCCCAAATCACTTACTTTTACAGGATTATTATATTTTTTTACGTCATGACGCTCTTCATTAGTAAGCAGCGTATTTGCAATCTGTTTTTCAAATGCAACAATTTTTTTGGCTTTTTCAAGCGTATCTGACTCTCCCAGATATTTCAGCATGTCGCTTACATATCTTGTGTATTCTTCAAGTATTGCCCTGTTTTCCCTCGTGTCTTTCTGAAAATATTCTCTTGAAAGCCCAATTCCTGCACTTCCTAGATATATGGCATTATTTTTCGAGTTATTCAGGTCTGTTCCTACTCCCCATCCATAAAATTCAGAGCCGCCAGTCTTTGTAGCTTCAACATTGTATTTTTCAAGGTCAGCAACATTCTTTATGGCATCAATTTTTTCAAGATCATTTTTTATGGGTGCAAGACCCTCCTTGTTTCTTTTCTCCATATTTGAATAACTGTCATAAAGTGTTACAACTTTTTGTTCATCGGCAGTCAATGAAGATTTCCCTTTCAGCTCCCTTATAAGGTTCCGAAGAAAATCCTGATTTTTTTCATTCAGTTCGTAAAACGCTCCCCAGGCAGGCTTTGTGCTTGGAATTTGAGTCTTTTTATCCCAGTTTTCGTTTACATAGCTGTAAAAATCCTCCTGTGCCTTGACATTCGTGCTGACATCTTCAAACATTGCCCTGTCATTATCCTTTACAAGCTTTGCCTGCTGCTTGGCATAAAAATTCCAGAATCCTTCAGGTCTTTTCTGTGGAACAGGTGCAGGCGTTTCCTCCTTATTCTCCGTTGCTTTCTGCACAGTCGTCTTTGATGCTGCAGGTACGGCCTTGCCTTCATTAGCTTCATTTTCTGCATAAATTAAATTAACGCTGGCTAAAAATAGCGAAATTGCAAGTAATTTTTTCATCCTTTCTTCATTTCCATTAAAATATTCAGGCTATTTTAAAATTAGCTGTTAATTAGATTGCAGTATACGATAAAATCATTGCATTCGTCAGCTCATTTCAAAATATTCCTAATAGATTAAGGAAAATTTCTCCTCTCCTTATTTTTATATATTGATATTTAGATAACTAAAACTATCCAGCTAAAAGACATCATATCTTATAGCAATACCATATTATACATTTTTCTCAAATATATTTCAAGGATTTAAACAAAAAAACATAAATTTTTTGACAAA
Organism: Leptotrichia sp. oral taxon 215; assembly: GCA_905371725.1. Lineage (GTDB taxonomy): Bacteria > Fusobacteriota > Fusobacteriia > Fusobacteriales > Leptotrichiaceae > Leptotrichia_A. Next base: position 90 of record CAJPML010000284.1, on the reverse strand, counting down.
TTTGTAGCCATAGTAAAAAAAAACAGCCCTAAAACTTAATCTAAGGCTGTCTTTATAAAAAATTTTTATATTAGAATGCAGGAATTACTC
>CAJPML010000283.1 GCA_905371725.1 Leptotrichia sp. oral taxon 215 | reverse complement strand
ATTTTCTCCACAATTTAAGTTTAGAACATGGAGACAGCTCTGGATAAATCTAGCAGAAGCTGAGAAGGAACTTGGTCTTGATTTTATTACAGATGAACAGATAGAAGAACTTAAAAAGTATAAGGATGATGTTGATTTTGAAGTTGCGGCAGAGTTTGAAAAAAAATTAAGACATGATGTAATGGCACATGTGCACACATACGGAGAACAGGCTAAAAACGCAAGAAAAATAATTCATTTGGGAGCTACGAGTGCCTATGTAGGAGATAATACTGATTTGATTCAGATAAAAGAAGGACTTCTTATTATTAGAAAGAAATTACTTACGTTAATTAAAAGAATGAAGGAATTTTCCTTGGAATATAAATCACTTCCTACTTTAGGATTTACACATTTTCAGGCGGCACAACTTACAACAGTAGGGAAAAGAGCTACTTTATGGCTTCATTCGTTGCTTCTTGATTTTGAGGAACTGGAATTTAGACTGGATAATCTGAGATTTAGGGGAGTAAAAGGAACAACAGGAACACAGGCAAGTTTTAAGGAACTCTTTGATGGAGATTTTGAAAAAGTGAAACAGCTTGATAAACTGGTTACAGACAAGGCGGGATTTAATAAAAAACAGGGAGTTTCAGGGCAGACTTATGACAGAAAAGTTGATGCTCAGACATTGAACCTGCTTTCAAATATTGCCCAGTCAGCTCATAAGTTTACGAATGATTTCAGGCTTTTACAGCATCTGAAAGAGCTGGAAGAGCCTTTTGAAAAAAATCAGATTGGTTCAAGTGCGATGGCATATAAAAGAAATCCGATGAGAAGTGAAAGAATTTCTTCTCTTGCAAAATATGTGATTTCAAGTTCGCAGACAGGTGCACTTGTATTTGCAACACAGTGGTTTGAAAGAACTCTGGATGATTCTGCAAGCAAGAGATTATCCATTCCTCAGGCATTTTTAGCTGTGGATGCCATTCTGATTATATGGCTTAATATTATGGACGGAGTTGTAGTTTATCCGAAAGTTATAGAGGCAAATATTCAGAAGGAACTGCCGTTTATGGCGACTGAGAATATTATTATGGAGTCTGTAAGAAAAGGAATGGATAGACAGGAAGTACATGAAATAATAAGAGAACTTTCAATGGAAGAAACAAGGGAAATTAAGCTGAATGGAAAGCCTAACAACCTAATTGACAGAATTGTAAAAGATGGAAGGCTGGGACTTAAAGCGGAAGACATGGAAGGAATTCTTGTTTCAGCAAACTACACAGGATTTGCACCTCAACAGACAGAAGATTTCATCAGGGAGGAAATAGATCCTATCCTTGAAAAATATAAGGATGAAATTACAGAGGAGAGGGAAGAACTGAGGGTGTAATTTTTTATTTCAGAGAAGGAGTTTATAATGATATTTAATAAGGATAATTCCAAAAAATTTAAATCAGGATTCACTTCAAATCTAAAATTATCAGATTTATTGACTTTAATAGAAAAAGATATTCCAAAATTAAATATTGAAATAAAAAAAGGATATAAAGTTGGCTATCCTAATTTTGAAAAGCAATTCAAGATGGATTATCAAATTATTTTTCATGATTTTGAAGATGAAATTTGGCTTGTTAAATCTACAAATTCAATTAGGAGTGATAGAATTTATGGAAACGAATTTTTTGCTCAAAATATAAGAAAAATAGATAAAAAAGTTTCGAGAATATTTGTAGTAATTCCTGATTCTTCTATAAATAAAGAAAAAGAACTTAAACAAAAAATAAAATATTCGTCTAAAATTTTAAGTGAAAAATATAAGTCTTTTTTAGATAATATTTTAACATTTTCTGAATTGAGAAGTCTACTTCTTGAATATGCAGCTTCAAAAATAAGTCAGGGAGTTCGCTCAAATGTATTAGGAAATGATGCAGAAACAAGTATAGTTAATCTATTGAACGATAAAGATAATTGGGTTTTATGGAATAATTATGAGAAATATCATGATAGTGTAAAATCTTCTACATATAATATGTTTATAGAGATTCTTAAAGCAATTGGGTTTTCTCAAAATAAAGACAATATAGTTAGTATAGAAGCAACAAAAGAGATACCTAAGTTAATTAATGGAGGTAATCCAAAAACAGATGTTAAATTTGAGATAAGGACAAATACTGTAACTTCAGTTTACACAATTAGTATAAAAAATACAACTAAAGAGAGAGTAACAATTCATGAAGGAAGCATTGAAGATGTAATATGTTCTTTAAAAATAGGACAAAATTCTTTTCTTGCAGAAGCATTAAGAGAATTTCAAAAATATGGATCATTTCAAGATTTAAAAAAGAATAATCTTAATGCTTATAAAATTTTAGAATCAGAGTTGAATAAATTTAATAGGGAACTTATAAATTTATTCTATTTTGGAGTAAATAGTCCTTTGCTTACTGCAGAGGTGCAAATTGCAGATATGATACTCTATACTAATAAATTTGAAATATTTACTAGAAAATCATATATAGAAAAATATATTCAAAATTATTCTAAAAAAGGGCAATTAGGGACTCCTTTTAAATGGACGTATCCTAGTGGAAAAAAAGGGAAAAAAATACAGATAAAAGGATTTACTAACAATTAAGAAATCGAGGGCAATTAAAAAAGCCCTCGATTTCTTTTTTTATTTATAAGTAATGTAAATTTATTTTTAATAACAAGACAAATCAGAAC
>CAJPML010000282.1 GCA_905371725.1 Leptotrichia sp. oral taxon 215 | reverse complement strand
AAATTAGAAAATGTAGAAACTCATGATAATTTCTCTGATTATATTTGACAAATCATATATAATATATTATTATTTATCTATCAATATTTACAATAAATGAGGAGGCTTTAATGAGAAGTTTATCAGGTATTCAGCCTAGCGGTATCCTGCATATAGGAAATTATTTCGGAGCAATAAAACAGTTTGTGGAACTTCAGGATCAGTATGAAGGTTTCTACTTTCTTGCTAATTATCATGCTCTTACATCTTCTCCTAATGGTGAAAATTTGAAACAAAATACAATAGAAGTTATTTTAGATTATCTTGCTCTGGGTCTTGATCCGGAAAAATCCACATTGTTCTTACAGTCAGATGTTCCTGAACATACAGAACTGGCATGGATTTTAGCAAATGTTACCCCAATGGGACTGATTGAAAGGGCTCATTCATATAAGGACAAAGTTGCAAAAGGAATTAAGCCTAATATGGGGTTATTCACATATCCTATACTGATGGCTGCAGATATACTTATGTATGATCCTGATATAGTCCCTGTTGGAAAGGATCAGAAGCAGCATGTTGAAATTACAAGGGATATTGCAATAAAATTTAACGAAACATATGGAAAGGAAATCTTCAAGCTTCCAAAGGAAAAAATTGTGGAAAGTGTTGCCGTAGTTCCTGGAACTGATGGAGATAAAATGAGTAAGTCATATGGAAATGTTATAAATATGTTCTTTTCTAAAAAAGAACTTAAAAAACAGATTATGAGCATCGTCACTGATTCTACTCCTCTTGAAGAGCCTAAGAATCCTGACAATAATATTACAAAACTGTATTCTCTTTTTGCTACTGAGGCTGAAACTGAAGAACTGAAACAGAAATTCCTGGCTGGAAACTTTGGTTACGGACATGCAAAAACTGAATTACTGGATAAATTTATGGATTATTTCGCTCCATTCAGGGAAAAACGTGAAGAACTTGTAAACAATATGGACTATGTATATGAAATTCTTCAGAAGGGTGCTGAAAAAGCCCGTTCAATCGCCACTTCAAAAATGGATGAAGTTAGAAGTGTAGTGGGATTACTGGATAAAAATTATTAGGATTTTGGTTGAGGATGGAAATAACAGCTCTTAAACTTTGAATAGGTTATTCTTTGTTTTTAGAGCTGTTTTTTATTGTTTTTCAATAACTAACTTAAAATATAGATTTAATAGATTTAAATTTACTTCATTATTAACTTTTTATTTTCACTTATATTCTGCTACTATTAGTACTCACAAACATTATAACCAAGTCTAATTTTAATACATTATTTACAATAAAGTTCACTGCCATTAATACTTACAAATTCAATTCAAACTTTTCTTTTATAATATTTGGTATTTCTATATTTTAGTTTTTAGAAATTTCTTTGAAATAATTCGACTTTTCTTCTTCCGATATTGTCTTCAACTCTTTCATTTCATTTTCTTTTAAAAGTACAATGCCAAAATCATAACATGCTTTTAAAAAATCTTTTTTTTCTTCATTTTGAATAGCGTATACTTGCCACCAACCAGGTTTAAAAGTTTCAACCATTTTATTTATATACAATTTTTTCATTTTATTTCACCTTTCCTATTTCTGCTTCTATCACAATATGAGTTCTACTTAATTCAATTTTTTTAAAAGTTATTTCATTTCCTCTTGCCAATACTATTTCACTTTCATCAATATTCTGAGTCTCAAAACCTTTTGTTTCCTCATTTACAATATACACTTTGCTACTATTAATACAGTAAAATAAGCAACCAATACTTTTATATTTTTTACATTTACAATACACTTTGCTACTATTAATACACAGCCCATACGACTTTAAAATCATACAAGGTCTAATTTACAATACACTTTGCTACTATTAATACGCATCGACAATAATTGATAATGCTAACACTGTCCTGATTTACAATACACTTTGCTACTATTAATACAAAGGTAGATTTGAAGATGAAATTTATAGCTATGTGATTTACAATACACTTTGCTACTATTAATACCAGGCATTGGAAGTCAGGCAATGGCACTGAGGAACTTATTTACAATACACTTTGCTACTATTAATACCCTTTTCCTTTTTTGCCATTTTTACCCCCTTTTTTCGATTTACAATACACTTTGCTACTATTAATACAAAGTGTCATCAAGCACTATCTTATCCTTGTGCATTATTTACAATACACTTTGCTACTATTAATACTATCCTAGTCGGAACTACAGTAGCAAACGTATTCATATTTACAATACACTTTGCTACTATTAATACAAAGAAAGGCAACACCTGGAAAACTGACTTTCAAAAATTTACAATACACTTTGCTACTATTAATACAGTGAGAAGTTTACATCACTAGATAACAATTAAATATTTACAATACACTTTGCTACTATTAATACGCAACACAAGGGGGCCCGACCTTCATATTTAAGTTATTTACAATACACTTTGCTACTATTAATACCTTAAAATTTTATCCTGCAACACGATCAGGTTATTCATTTACAATACACTTTGCTACTATTAATACTACTCTCATTTCCACATCACCATCAGTCACAATGCCATTTACAATACACTTTGCTACTATTAATACAATAAAGAAGCTCTTCTTATATAACTTTTGAATTTTATTTACAATACACTTTGCTACTATTAATACTATACCAGGATGTGGTGGTTTTTGT
>CAJPML010000281.1 GCA_905371725.1 Leptotrichia sp. oral taxon 215 | reverse complement strand
GCGGGTGGTTTTATGTTTCGCACGCTTTGCGTACTCAACTGACTAAAGTCAATAAACAAAAAATGAGCCGTTTAATTTTCTAAACAGCTCAATTTTACTTTACTTTTTTATGCAAGTCCAAATGTAATAAATCTCAAAATACGTCTAAACAGCGATAACTGCTTATAATCATTCTGTGCCACAATATCAACAGTTCCTACAACCTTGTTGTCATCCGACAGCACTTCAAACTTACCTATTACATCTCCTTTTGAAATTCCTTCTTTTTCAGCTGTAACCTGTAAATCCTTAACTTCAAATTTATAATTTGTATTGTCAAGCTGGTAGACATTTGTTGATAAAACACCTTTTATTTCCTTCTGTTCAGCATTTTTAATCTTAAATTTGCCTCCTATTTCCTGTCCTGCCTTGTAAACTGGTATCATTCGTTTTTCCAGCTGTGTAAATTCCTGCTCCTGATCTTCCGTTCTGGCATCATCACTCTTGTTTCCCAATGTAACTGAAATAATTTCAAGATTTCCTATTTTACTTGACACTATCATATTATATCCCGCCTGCGCATGAAATCCTGTCTTCAGCCCATAAATTCCGAACTGGTCTAAAAGATGATTCCTGTTACTATAAACAACATCTTCTCCTTCTGAATTTTGCAGCACCAATTCCGATTCCTTCATCCATGCACGCAATCTTTCATCTCTTATAGCTCTTTTTCCAAGCAAATACATGTCGTATGCAGTCGAAATATCCATATTTTTATTTGTCATTGAAGATGGCAAGCCTGCTGGCGTATAGTAACGCGTGTCATTCATTCCCAGCTCTTTAGCCTTGTCATTCATTAATTGTACAAAATTATCAATATTTCCTTTTCCAATATGGTGTGCCACTAAGTATGCCGCATTGTTTGCTGAATAAATAATTTCTGCACGAAGCAAATCTCTTAATGTGTAGCAATCTCCAGCCTTTGCATTTAGCCAGCTTCCGCCCATGTTGACAAATTCAGGTGTAAAGCATATTTTATCGTCCAGCTTTGCATTTCCCCTGTCAACCTGCTCCAAAGCCACCAGAATGTTCATAACTTTTGTAAGTGAAGCTATTGGATGTTTTTGCCTTGACATTTTTTCCTTCAGTATTTTTCCATCTGTAGTGGCAATGAATTTTATAACTTCCCCATAATAATGTGAAGCTCCCTCGTGTTCATGCTCTATTGCCTTTACAAGTTTCCTTTTATGCTCTGCTTTCCCTGAGGTACCATTTTTTACTGAATTGATTTTGTCCTTCCCTTTTTCAGATTTGCTTTTCCATCCAGAGGAGTGATTTTGACTGTCTTCAGTATATTCGCTGGATTCCTCGTGTTTAGAATCCCATCTTTTTTTTCCATGTCTGGAACGCTTTGAATATCCTCTTCTTGTTGCCTGCTCTATTTCGCTGTAACCATCGGCTTCCTTTCCCACGGAACCTTTACTTTTCTCCTCTTTGACAGCTACACTTCCCTCTTTAGGCGAATCTTGTTCCCCTTCTGCATAAGCAAGAGCTGTAAATAACGCCAGTACTCCAAAAATCAAAACTCTTTTTACCTTTTTAACCATTCTTTTCCTTTCTGTATTTATTTATACTAAAGTCTATTTATTAATTCCATTTTTCTTTAAATTATCTAGATTGTATTTACAGTAGTCCCTAATTTCACATATTTCACACTTGGGCTTTCTGGCGATACATTTGTCCCGTCCATGTAAAATCATATAATGGGAATACACAAACCAGTCCCTTTTCGGCACAAATTTCATAAGTTCCCGCTCAATAATCTCTGGATTGTCATTTTTCACAAACCCTATACGATTAGACAACCTCTTGACATGAGTATCGACAACAATTCCTTCACGAATATTCCAAAGTTCCCCAAGGACAACATTCGCAGTTTTACGTCCAACACCTGGCAGTTCTACAAGCTTTTCCAAATCCTTCGGAATCACGTCATTATATTTTTCAAGCATCATTTCAGCATTTAGCTTTATATTTTTTGCCTTATTCTTGTAAAAACCTGTTGATTTTATATATTTTTCAAGTATTCCCAAATCCATTTTCCTAATGTCTTCAGGCTTTCTTACAACTTTAAAAAGCTCCTTTGTAACAATATTTACACGTGCATCCGTACATTGGGCTGACAGGATTACTGCAACCATCAGCTGATAGGGCGTTTCAAATTCCAAGGCAGCCTTTGGATTGCCAAATTTTTCTTTTAATATCGGAAATATTTTTTTCAATCTTTCCTTTTTTGTCATTTTCTCTCTCCAAAAATTTTCATAATTACATTAAAATTACTTAATATTCCTTATTCCTTCTAAAATAAGAAAATGTACTGGATAAAACAAATAAAAAAAGTATTTCATACTTCTTCCCTTTTTCCCATTATACATAAAAATAAATATAAGCGAAACTATTGAAAAGAACTGCGTTTCTGTTAGCTTAAAGACATCTGGAAAGAACAGATTTAGAATATTTAATATAAGAAAATTCATTGATATGTGAAATTTGCTAGTCCTAAAGATATTAAAATTCATGATTAGCAAAATTCCGTATGCTCCATAATCCATTTCAAGCCATTGTGCAGCAATTAATATGAAACCAGTCAGAATAATTTTTATTATCCATAATAATATCTGATTTTTTATGTATTTTTTCTTAAAATTAAGGATATGGATTGCTAAAAGCCCTAAAAAC
>CAJPML010000280.1 GCA_905371725.1 Leptotrichia sp. oral taxon 215 | reverse complement strand
ATAAAGAAAATTATATTTAGAAACAATATCTTAACATAAAAACTTGATAAAGTATTTTGCTATACTAACGAATTGATAAAAAGATTCCAGTTTATTCAAATATTTAAAAGAAAGGACGAATTTATTATGCCAAGACCAAAAACAAAAGAGGATTTAATGATAGCTGCTAAAGAAAATTACAAGAAACTGAATACAATTATTTTAAAAATGTCTGGTGAAGAATTGAATACACCTTTTGATTTTTCAAAGGATGAAAAGAAGAAGGAAGCTCATTGGAAAAGAGATAAAAATTTAAGGGATATACTAATTCATCTTTATGAATGGCACCAGTTAATTTTAAATTGGGTAAATTCCAATCAGAATGGAGAAGAAAAGCCATTTATCCCTAAACCGTATAACTGGAAAACTTATGGTGATTTGAATGTTGAGTTTTGGAAAAAACATCAGAATACAAACTTAGAGGAAGCAAAAGAAATGCTAAATCAATCACATAAAAAAGTTTTAGAGCTAGCCGATACATTTACAAACGAAGAACTGTTTTCAAAAGATGTATATAAATGGGTTGGAGGAAGTGTACTCGGTTCATATTTTGTAAGTGCAACTTCAAGTCATTATGACTGGGCTATGAAGAAAATTAAGGCTCATCAGAAAAATTGCAGGTCAAAATAATCGAAGAGTTTAACTGGTAATTTTAGATTTAATAACGGTTCCAGAAAATATGGAAATATATTTTTAATTGGAGGAAATTATGAACCGCAATTATAGTGATTACGATAATGAATTATTCGCATCAATATATGATTATGATAATCCAAATGGTTCTGATCATGATTTTTATAGGAAACTTGCAGATGATAATGGTGCAAAATCCATTGTTGATCTTGGTTGTGGAACTGGAATTTTCACAACAACACTTGTATCTCAAGAGCGTGATATAATCGGAATTGATCCTGCACATGCAATGCTGGAAATAGCAAAAAATCGCTTAAATGGAAGAAAGGTTACCTGGATAGAAGGAACAGGAGATAAAATTCCTGTTAATTTTGCGGATTTTATTTTTATGACAGGGAATGTTGTAATGCATATAATTGGAAATGATTGGTATGAGACATTACAGCACATTGCAAAAGGATTAAAAGAAGGTGGAATGCTTGCATTTGAAATACGTAATCCTAAAGCCAAGGTCTGGAAAGAGTGGCATCAGGAAAATGAAATTCGTGATACTCCAGCTGGAAAACTTTGTGAGACAACTATTATTGAACCGCCTGATGAAAATGGAGTTGTCACTATGCATATTCACAACGAATTTCTCAATCATAATCAAAAAGTGTATATTAAGCAGAAATTACAATTTAGAAACTACGAACAAGTTGTAAAAGACCTGGAATGTGCAGGATTAAAGGTTTTGACTTGCTATTGTAACTGGTCGTGTGTACCTTTTAAGGGGACTTCTGATGAAAAGCTTATGATTTTTGTAGCTGTGAAAAAATAGTAATAGGAATTTATGAGAGAATAAAGGAAATATATTCAGAACGATTATACCGTTAAAGAAAATTGCAACACAAAAAGTTGGTGGAGAAAATGTCGCTCACGGTGTCGCTCACGATAAAGAAAAAATTATTACTATTATTAAAGAAAAAATAAGATTGAATAATAAAATAACAAGACAAGCTATTGCTGATGAAATTGGAGTAAGTAAAAAAACAATAGAAAGACATATGAAAGAAATAAATAATTTAAAATATATAGGTAGTGGAAATAATGGATATTGGGAATTAAAGGAATAATAGTTTTAAATTTGAAATAAGAAAATTACAAGAAGGAGAGAAATTTGGACTGGATAGAAAGTTTTAGAATACTTCAAATAGAACCTACAAACGATAAGAAAAAAATAAAGATAGCATATTCAAAATTATTGAAGAAATATAATCCGGAAGAGTATCCTGATTTATTTATTAAAATACAGGAAGCATATGAGACAGCTCTAAAATACTCTGGAAATTTTTCAGAAAATACTAGAAATTTTAATGAAAATAACTTTTCTAAAAATATGTATGAAGAAAAAAGTGATGAATATGAAGAAATGAAAGAGAATAATGTTGACAACTGGATTAATGAAGTAAAAAAATTATCAGAAATGAAAAAAAGAAAACTTGAAGATTGGCTTCAACTTTTTAAAGAATATAATGAAAATATGGATAGTGAAGAAAAAAAGGAAATTATAAAAAAGCTTGGAATAATTTACAAAAAGAATGATTATATAGAAATTTCAAATTTCTTTTTCAGTAATGGAGAAACTATTTACAAAACACCTGATATATTATCAGATTTAACTGAGATAGAAAGAAAATTTTTTATGGAAAACATAGTTTTAAACAAATATCGTATAACATCTGAAATAATTGAAAATTATAGGGAAAATATTGATAAAGAGAAAGCAGTGGATAATTTTATTGAAAATTTTTTTGAAATAAAAGTGTTTAAGATAATAAATCAAACTTTGGGATTATATGATTTGAAAGAAGAGAAAAAATATAATAAAATAGGGATTGGAAGAAAGTTGAATATATCTTCATTTACAAACTTAAAAGAAAAATTTATCAAAATTTCTGGATTGCATGAAGTTATGTATTCTAAAAATCAAAATAAATTTTTAAAAATATTTAACTTTATTTTCTGTCTTTCAATATATGTTGCTACTTTCTTGGCGTATATTAATTTAG
>CAJPML010000279.1 GCA_905371725.1 Leptotrichia sp. oral taxon 215 | reverse complement strand
TAATAAATTAAGGATATAGATTTAATTCTACTTATATCTTTTTGTGTAATTTTCTTTTTAATAATTGACTATAACCAGCTAGTTCTGTACATTCTGTATTCTATTTCAGGGAATATGTTGTCTCTTGACTCTATTTCAGCAAGCCATGATTCATCAAGCATTCCATTCTTAAAGTCTTCATACAGCTTAAACAGTCTATGTATATGGTCGCTTATCTTTTTGTGAGCATATCCGACCATTGTTCCTGTGTACATTATAAATTCCCAGCATGAAGTCTGTGCCATCATAAGTTCCCTAGCCATTTGATTCAATGCTCTATATTCCAGTTCATTATATGGCTCTCTTCCATTTGCCACTTCTATCATTTTTTGGGCAGCCTTGTGCAGGTGTCTGTAAGCATAGTCATTTGACCCATCTATCCACACATCATAATATCCATTTGCTCCCCAGCTTGACATACTTACATCCACTATCTGGTTAGTTGGATATCTTTCAAGATACTGATAAGGAGTTATTGTGGAAAAATTGGATTCTGCAGTTGCTCTAAATACCCACTCAAGGAAAATAGGCCCTTCATACCACCAGTGTCCGTAAAGTTCCGCATCATAAGGAGAAACTACAATCGGTTTTCTATATTTCATTTTTGAAGCCAGAAACTCTATCTGCTTTGATCTGTTATAGACAAAGTTATAAGCATGTTCCTTTGCTCTTCCATATGCAGCATCAGGATCATAAGCAGCTTTAAAAGTTCCTTTTTTATCAGTTATTGCATGATATTTTATTCCCATGTTTCTTCTTACTCCGTCACTGTGCAGATACGGTTTTACATATTCATAATCAAGCTCATATCCCGCATCCTTATGGAATTCCCTATAAACTCCGTCACCTGGATAACCTATTTCTGAACTCCATACCTGCTCAGAAGACTCAAGATCCCTTGCAAATGCCGCCACTCCATTTTTAGTATATACCGGAGAATAAATTCCATATACAGGTCTTGGGTCACTATGCATTATTCCATGGGCATCTACAAGGAAATATCTTATCCCATGCTTTTCAAGGAACTTATCCTGTCCAGGATAATAGGCACATTCTGCAAGCCATATTCCTTTTGGTTCCCTATTGAAATTTTTAATATAATCCTTTTTAGCCATATAAACCTGAGCATTCACAGCCTCAGGATAATCCTTCATTACTGGAAGGAATCCATGTGTTGCAGTAACAGGTATTATTTCAAGGTTTCCCTGATCCTGAAACTTTCTAAATGCTCCAACTAAATCTCTTGCATATTTATCTTCGTATACAGATTTTGCTCTTTTGTGGAACCATAAGTTATGATTAGCTACTTTAATCATATCCGGATATTCTTTCAGTCTTTCAACTTCTAATTCACAGAATTCTATTAACTTATTTAAATGTTTGACATATCTGCCTCTTAGTAAATCATCATTTAACATATTAACCAATGTTCCTGACATTGTTATTGTTAAATTCCACGGAATGTTATCTCTTGTGAGATTTTCAAACATTTCAAGAAGTGGTATATATGTTTCAGTAATGGCTTCATACAGCCAATCTTCTTCTAAAAATTCTTCGTATTCAGGGTGTCTCACATACGGCAGATGCGCATGTAGTACAAAACTTAAATATCCGTTCATAAACTTTCTCCTCCATCTTTAAATTTTTTCTTCCACACTTTAAATCATATAATATATTTATACCACATTTTTTCAATTTTTAAAACTTATTATTCAAATTATTTTTTATTTTCTATTTATTTCAAAATAGAGAATTATTTTAATTTGTTCTTTTTTACCTATCTGATTCTAAACTTCCTCTTATTCCACAAATTATTTTCTAAAAATTCTAAGTCTATTACTTACAAACTTTATTTCGGCTTTTTTATTTTTTCCTTCCTCTCCGTCAATACTGACACCTACCTCATCATCCGTCTTTTCAATTATACAGCTTTTTGCAGTAAGAGTTCTCACATAATCATTGTTTTCAAGATTGCTGTTAATAAGGTCCATCAGAACTGTAGGCAAATCGAAAGGATTTTCTATATTCTTTACAATCAGAATATTCATTAGTCCATCATTCATATCAGCATTATCAATAATTTTATCAAATCCTCCTACACTTTTCCCATTTAAAATCATGTATAATATTACTTTTTCTCTTATTTTTTCGCCATTATCAAGGGTTATATCAAGGTCAAACTCCTTAATATTTGCAAGTTCAGCCAGTCCCGCTATATGATATGCCGTCTTTCCTATTATTTTTTTCAGGTTTTTATCAGTATTGTAGGAAACTTTTGTAAAAAGCCCTCCTGCATAAGAAGATAAAAATATAGTTTTATTATTTATAAGTCCAAAATCAAGAGGTTTTGCCTTTCCATTCACAATATTATCAATCCACTTTTTAACATTATCTCCTAGATTCAATGACTTTGCAAGGTCATTTGAAGTTCCTGTTGGAAATATTGCAACATCAGGAAATTCTATTTCTTCATTATACAACTGGCTTAAACTTTTACTTAATGTTCCATCTCCACCTGATAAAATCAAAATATCATATTTCTCATTTCTAAGAATATTTACCAGTTCATTGTATTCCTTGTTTATACTGTAAAGAGTCAGAGTGATTCCATTTTTTAAAAGTCTGGTAGTTATTAAATCAAAGCTATTCAATATTAAATCTGAATTACCTGATTTTGGATTATATACC
>CAJPML010000278.1 GCA_905371725.1 Leptotrichia sp. oral taxon 215 | reverse complement strand
GAAAAATGGAGAAAAAAAATATAAATAAAATGATATTTTTAATGTTTTTATGTATTATTGTCTATAATTTGGCACATCCGGCAACTCCGGGACTTATAGAACTGAGAAACTGGAAAAAAAGTATTTCAGGAGAATTTCTGGCGGTAATGAGTACAGCAATGTTCATTTCGTCGCCGTATTTAGGAGCGCTAGCAGATAATATAGGAATGAAAAGGATATTTGTTTTCATGCCGCTCATGTATGGTACTGCACAGGTGTTTTTTGGATTTGTAAATTATCTGCCGATAATCTTTTTGGCCAGAGCTTTCTCAGGATTTGCTTCAGGTGGTACATACGCTGTGGCTTTTGGATATGTGAGCCATCTGTCATCAAAAGAAACAAAAAGTAAAAATATAGCAAAAATCAGTTCAGCTGCAGTAATTGGAGGGGCAATAGGGCAGAAGATAGGGGGAATGGTTGCTAAAATTGATACGAGATACCCTTTCGGACTTCAGTTTATATGTGGATGTATAGTCTCTCTGCTTATATTTTTAATCTTAAAAGAAATAAAAGATAAAAAAGATGACGGAACGGAAGTAAGGGAAAAGAAAAATCTTAATCCTTTTGCAACTTTCAGATATATATTTGAACTTGATAACTTTTCAAAGTTTTTCTGTTTCATAATATTTCTGTCGAGCATCGGAATATATTCGTATGCCAGTGCACTGAACTATTTTCTGAAGTTTCAGGTTAAGGTAACTTCAGATACAATTGGAACATTTGTTATGTTTTCTTCGCTTCTTGCGTTTTTAGGAACAAGTGTCATTTTAGTAAGACTTATTAAAAAATATGATGAAAAATTAATACACAGAACGATGATTTTCATTGGAATTATGCTGATGTCAATCATATTGTTCAGATTGAATCTTGGAACAGTTTCATACGTACTGATGGCAATATACACAATGACTTATGAAATAGTCAGATCCCTTGGAAACAGTATCATTGCTCATAGGTATAAGCATGAGCAGGGAAAAATACTGGGAGTAGCTTCTGCTGTAGGATTTTTAGGAAATGCAATGGGCTCACTGCTGTCAGGATATCTGCTTAATGCAAATTCACGTTTACCTTTTATAGTAAATATCTCCATAATGTCTATTGTACTTGTATTTCTCTTTGTTCAAATAGCAACAGAAAAAAAATAGTAGGTCATGCTTGACACATATTAAAAAATATTGTAACATATTATTAGACTGATGGTCGGTAAAATGATTAGGAGATGTTGACATGGATAAAAAAGTGAGAATTGTAAAAAAGCATAATGAACGGAAACAGGAAATTATTGATACAGCTCTTAAAATATTTATTCATAAAGGCTATGAAAAAACCAGTGTAAATGACATATTAAATGAAATTGGTATAGCAAAAGGAACATTCTATCATTATTTTAAGGCAAAAGAAGAAGTTCTTGATGCAGTAATAGCTGATACTACTGGAACTATTGTAAATAAAATAGAAAAAATAATAGCTGATAATTCTCTAAATGCTGAAGATAAGCTACTGAAGGCTTTTTCAGAAATGAGGGTAGCCCCTGATATGGGAGAAAAATTTCTTTCAGATATTCATAAACCTGAAAATGTACTTATGCATCAAAAAATACTTACTTCATCAATGAAGGCATTTGTTCCATTAATGGTAGAGATTGTAGAAGAGGGAATTAAGCAGGGGAAATTTATTAGCCAATATCCTAAAGAATATATGGAAATTGTCCTGTGCTCTGGAATTGTACTTTTAGACGATGGAATTTTTGAAAGGACAGAAGAAGAAAAGCTGAAATTACTTGCCGCACTTATTTCTTCCCTCGAAAAAATGTTAGGGTTAGAAAATGTATCTTTCTATAATAAGATTATGAAAATTTATCAGTAAAAATTTATAAATATAAACTGTCAAAAAATAAGTAACAGACAGTTTATATTTTACTCGTATTAAAGACTGACGGTCGGTCTACTTTAGTTATATATAAATATAAAGGAAGGTAGTAATTATGAAAAATTTCTATAAATTATGGCTAGGGGAACTTATTTCAAATATAGGAAGTGGAATGACGGCATTTGCATTATCTGTATATGTATATGAAAAAACGGGAAGTGTAAGCTATGTTTCGCTTATAACTTTACTTTCATTTATGCCGTCTATCATTCTTAGCCCGATAGGAGGACTGCTGGCTGACAGGTATGACAGAAGGCTTCTGATGATAACGGGCGATTTGTTTTCAGGCTTGGGACTTATTTATATCTTGTGGAACATACAGGCAGGAGAAAAAAGTATAGCGCCTATTTTTGTTGGAATTACATTCAGCAGTATTTTTACTTCACTTTTAGAGCCTTCCTACAGAGCAACTCTCACAGATATTCTTGAAGAGGAAAATTATGCAAAAGCAAGCGGACTGATTCAAGTTGCAGGCAGTGCAAAATATTTAATTTCTCCTGTCATCGCAGGAATGATTCTTTCTGTGGCAGATATCAGGGTAATTTTACTACTGGATATTCTGACTTTCATTACAACCTGTCTTATGATTTTTTTAGTCAGAAAAAGTATGAACAGTGAAACGCAAAATTACAAAAAAGATTCCTTTAAAGGATTATTAGAAGGCTTATTCATAATAAAAGAAAATAGGGGAGTATATTCTTTAGTAATTATTATGTTCTTTGTATGCTTTTTTATGGGGTTTATTCAGATACTTATAAGACCTATGATATTGGCATTGAGCAGTGTAAAAAC
>CAJPML010000277.1 GCA_905371725.1 Leptotrichia sp. oral taxon 215 | reverse complement strand
TGTTATATCAATAAATTCATATTTTTTATTTACAGGCAAAATCTTAACCGTTGTAGTAAAAAAAACAGTTTTCTTCTTTAGTTTGAGTTCCTTACATAAATTCAGGCAGAAAGTTGTTTTTCCATTGGATCCCACTGCGGTAACTATATCTTTTTTGCGTAAATTCAGTAATTTTTCCAGAGTTTCCACTTTCTTTAAAAACATCTCTCCACCTTTTTCCTTTTCTATTTATCATTTAATATCTGACATATTCATCATTTTTATATCTTTTTATAAACTCTCCGTAGCCTTCATCACCTACAAATTTATTTTCCCTTACTATTACCTTTCCTCTAACAATAGTCATTATAGGATATCCTTGAAGTTCTATTCCTTCATAGCTCGTATAATCTACATTTTCATGGAACAGATCCTTTGTAATGGTAATTTTTTTATCCTTGTCTATTATTACCAGATCTGCATCACTTCCTACAGCTATACTTCCTTTCTTAGGATACATTCCACATATTTTTGCAGGATTTGTACTTGTTACTTCAACAAATTTGTTTATTGATATACGTCCCTTCATGACACCTTCCGAGAAGAGTACAGGCATTCTGGCTTCAACTCCTGGAGCACCGTTAGGACATTTTGCAAAATTGTCTTTTCCCATAGGAACTTTTTCCTTTTCATAGGAAAAAGGACAGTGGTCAGTTGCTACGACCTGAATATCCCCATTTTTTATACCCTGCCAAAGCTTTTCCTGATTTGCCTTGTTTCTCAGAGGTGGACTCATTACATATTTTAATCCTTCTGTTTCTGGTAATTTATAAAGTTCTTCATCTAAAACAAGATATTGAGTACATGTTTCCACAAATATGTTTTTTTGCCCTCTTTCTCTTGCCATTTTAACATAGTCTAGTCCCATGTTGGAAGACAGGTGCACTATATAAATAGGGGCATCCCCTAGCAGATGTGCAATATTGATTATTCTATTTATTGCTTCTGCCTCACATTCTTCCGGTCTGCTTTTAGCATGATATATAGGAGAAGTCATACCGTTTTCAACATAATATTTTTTCAAAAATTCTATTGTATCATGGTTTTCAGGATGTACTGAAACTATGGCATTATTTTCTTTGGCTGTCTTCAATACCTTTATAGCTCCTTCATCATCTATTCTCTGACCATAAGTCATGTATATCTTGTAGCTTTCTATACCTTCCTCTATAAGTTCCTTCATATCTTTCAGTTTCTGTTCATCTGTATCATAGGCTATTACACCATGGAATGAATAGTCAATAACGGCTTTTCCTTTTGCAAGTTCATGATAATGTTCTATTCTGCTTCTAAGAGTGCTTCCTACCGGACCTTGTCCTATATGATCTACTATAGATGTTGTTCCTCCGCATGCGGCAGCTATAGTTCCAGTTCTGAAATCATCATTTGCCACGGCAATTCCCACATCAAGACTGAAATGAGTATGTACATCTATTCCTCCCGGTATTACGTAATTCCCTTTGGCATCTATTATTTCTTCCTTTTCTTCATTTTCAATGATTAGATTTTCTCCTATCTGAGATATAACACCATCTTTTATGTATATATCACCTTTATATACATCACTTGCTGTGGCTATCAGAGCATTTTTAATCAACATTGTAAATCATCCTCCTATTGAACTCATAATTCTTTCTTCTCTTTTTTCATTGTGTTTTTTATAATCATTAAACTCATGTTTCCTGTTTTTTGTATAAATTTCCCTTTCGAGTATTTTTATAAGTTCTTCATCTGTAATATTTTCAGTCCTGAAAAGTTCCTTTAAGTCAATATTACCTCTATAGTAAAGACATTGTTTCATTTTTCCGTCAGATGTAACTCTTATCCTGTTACATTCATCACAGAAGCAGCTGCTTAACGGAGAAATAAATCCTATCCTTGTTGCTGTTCCTGAAATATTATAGTACTGGGCAGGTCCAGCCCTCAATTCTTCATTAATTTTATGACTCTCTATTCTGTTTTCCTCTACTTTTATATTGGAGTTTTTCTTAAGAAATTCTATAATCTCCTGACTTTTCATTCCTTTCAGATTTCTTGCACACCCTATAGGCATAAGTTCTATAAATCTTATATCAACATTATTTTCTATAGCAAACTTTACTAAATCAGAAATTTCATGATCGTTTGATCCTTTTATAATTACAGTGTTAAGCTTAATTTTTATCCCGTTATCCCGAGCTTTTTTCAAGGATTCCGTTACTCTATACAAATCTCCTCCACGGGTAATTTTATTGAAATTTTCTTTATTTACAGAATCTATGCTTATATTTAATGAAGTAACACCATCTTTTATAAAATTATCTAAATATGTATCAAGAAGTATCCCATTAGTTGTAATTGCAATTTCTTTTATTTCGGGAATAGTATTGATTTTTCCTATCAATTCGTCTATTCCTTTTCTTGTAAGAGGTTCTCCGCCTGTAATTCTTACTTTTTGTATTCCAAGTTTTGCAAGAATTTCTACTGTCCTGTAATACTCATTTATAGTTAAGTTGTTATCATCAGATTCATTTTTTAAATCTTCAGGCATGCAGTAAATACACCTGAGATTACAGTTGTCTGTGACGGAAAGCCTCAAGTAGTTAATTTCTCTTCCAAATTGATCTTTCATTTTCATCTTTCCTTTTATAAAAATTTTTTATTACATTTTACCTATGTATATAGATTTTACCCTTAAAATATATAAAAATCAATACCTTATATAATTTTATTTACAAATAAATTTTCTGAAC
>CAJPML010000276.1 GCA_905371725.1 Leptotrichia sp. oral taxon 215 | reverse complement strand
AGAAAAAAAATATATTTAATCGACTGGTATTCTTATGCAAAAAATGAAAGAAAGTATTTTTATAAGGATAGAACTCATTTGAATGATGCAGGACAGAAATTTTATGCTGATTTTATAACAAGTGAAATAAAAAAGCATTATTCAGAAAAATAATCCTATACAAACTAACTACATATACTAAGAAGAAAGGAATTTATGAAAAAAGAAAGAATTACCAGCATAGACATACTAAGAGCGCTGGCATTGTTTATGATATGTTTTTATCATTGGTTTTCCTACATGGGAACTTATATAGGAGTAGTAATATTTTTTGCATTAAGTGGATATCTTGTTACAAGTGGTTTATTACAAAAGGACTTTTCAGTCTGGAAGTTTATAAAAAGAAGAATGGAAAAAATTTATCCAAGTTTGATTGTTGTGGTAATGGTATCATCTGTTGTAGTATTTTTTATTAATGGAGGACTGGAATGGAAATATAAGATGAGTGCTTTTGCCTCGATAGCAGGATTAAATAACATTTATCAAATAGTTTCCAAAATGTCGTATTTTGATAATTTTGGAATGATAATGCCTTTGACACATATATGGGCATTGTCATTTCAATTACAGATGTATATACTTTTTCCTTTTATACTGAAGGGACTAAAAAAAATAAAATTGCAAAACAAGACAATAGGAATTATATTTATATCAGTAAGTGTGGTTTCTGCAGCGTGGATGGGATATAAATTTTATATGGGAAGCGACTTTTCAAGAATATACTATGGAACTGATACAAGAGCATTTGCTTTTTTTGTAGCTGCAGGAATTGCATGTTTTTATTGTGATAGGGAAATAGTAAAAAAAGGTGAAAAAGTTTTAATTTATCTACTGGGTATATCAGGAATAATTTTAATAATAATGTTTTCAATATTTATTGATTACAGAAATAAATATAATTATTATGGATTAATGTTTCTGGTAAGTATACTGATAACATACACTATAGTATTGTTAACAAAGCAGGAAATTAAAAAATGGAATAATCCGTTAGTTAATCGTTTGCTAACTCCTGCTGTAAAACTAGGACAGCATCAGTATCAGTATTATTTATGGCAGTATCCGATAATGATATTTTCAAAGGAATTTTTTAAATGGCTAGATATTGATTTTAACTCGAAATTTCTGATACAACTTTGTTTTCTTTTTATCATTTCTGAATTATGTTACTATTTGTTTGAAAAGAATGAGTCCAGTATAATAAAGATAGTAAATTATATTATATTTGGATTTGTATCTGGATTTTTAATTGCGGCACCTATTTATGTAAATGAAGATCTGGAAGAAATGAAAAAAATTCAGTCAGGAATGAATCCAGCTGAAACGGAAAAAGAAAAAGAATCTTCAAATGCTGATAAAACTTCACAGTCAGCAACAAGTGAACAAAAAGCAGATTTAGAAAACAATCAAAATCAGTCTTCTGAAAAAGAAAATCCAGGACAGGAAAAAACTCCGGATGAGCTAAAAAAAGATGAAAGAAGTATACTTTTTATAGGAGATTCAGTCCTTGATATGACAAAATTTGATTTAAAGAAAATATATCCAAATTCTATAATTGAAACAAAGATAGGAAGACAGTTTTATGAATTGCCGGATTTACTTGCATATTATGCTAAGACTGGAAAAATGAGAAAGATAGTGGTTATAGCACTTGGAACAAACGGAACAATATATAAGAAGGATATGGAAAAAGTCATGAAGACTCTTGAAGGACATGAGGTTTATTTAATAAGTACCGTTATGCCTGACTCATGGCAAAAAAGTGTGAACGAAGAAATAATGAATGCCAGCTTACAACATTCAAATGTAAAAGTCATAGACTGGTATTCATTTGCAAAAAATAAGAGGGAATATTTTTATAAGGATGGAACACATCCAAAGCCTGATGCAGCTAAAAAATATGTAGATCTTATATATTCAGTAGTAAGTAAAAATATAGCCGAAAATACAAAAAAATAAATTTAATATTTTTAAGAAAAAAATCTTGAAATTTTCTTTGGTATGATGTATCATAATTGCAAATTATGATTTTGATATATTTTAGGAATCATAAAATATAAAAAATAAAAAGAAGTGGAGAAAAAACGAGATGGAAATGGCACTAAGTACAATTAATTTTCAACAGATGGCCTTCACGTTTCTTGGGGGCTTGGGTCTGTTTTTATTCTGTATTAAGTACATGGGAGATGGACTACAAATTGCTGCTGGGGATAGACTAAAATATATTTTGGATAAATATACAACTTCTCCTTTTTTAGGAATTCTTGTTGGAATCTTTGTAACTGCACTGATACAGTCAAGTTCAGGAACTTCTGTTATAACTATAGGACTTATAGGTGCAGGATTGCTTACATTAAGACAGGCCATAGGAATTATAATGGGTGCAAATATTGGAACTACGATAACTACATTCATAATAGGATTTAATATTTCTAAATATGCATTGCCAATATTATTTGTTGGAGCCTTCTGTCTATTTTTTGTTAAAATAGAAAAGGTAAATAATATAGGACGTATTTTATTTGGATTTGGAGGAGTATTCTTTTCATTGACACTTATGTCCGGAGCAATGGCACCTTTAAAGTATCTGCCTGAATTTAAAAATGTCATGGTAAGTCTTAGCAAAAGTCCTATCCTAGGTGTTTTTGTAGGAACTGCTATAACAGTGCTGGTACAAGCTTCGAGTGCGACAATAAGTATACTTCAGAATATATATCAGGAAGGTCTTATACCATTAAAGGCTGGATTACCTGTATTATTT
>CAJPML010000275.1 GCA_905371725.1 Leptotrichia sp. oral taxon 215 | reverse complement strand
TTTGTACACATAGAATTTTCTATTTTTATTGTGGTAAAATTAAATAAATAAGAATTCAGGAGGTATTTAAAATGAAAAAATCAAAAATATTGTTAACAGCTTTATTAATTTTATGTTCATTAAACAGTTTATCAGCAAATTTATCATCTTCAAAGAAAGCATCAAAACCTGCACAAATATCTGAATCTTCAGAAAAAAAGGATATTTTTTCAAATATAAGTAAAGCCGAATTAAATACAATAGGGGAGAAAATCTTCAAAAATGAAGCAGGTGGGATAAAAAAAGATCTTGTCTACTGGAATAAAGGAGAAAATTTTCCTTCACTGGGAATAGGTCATTTTATATGGTATAAGCAAGGTGAACCTGGAATATTTGAAGAAAGTTTTCCTCAGCTGGTAGAATTTTTAAAATCTAAAAATGTCAAATTACCAAAAATAATGGCTGAAAATAAATATTCTCCGTGGAAAAGCAGAGAGGAATTAATAAATTTACAAACTAAGAAAATTCCTGATTCTGATATTGAAGAACTTACAAATTTCTTATATGACAACAAGGACTTACAAGTTATGTTTATTTTTAAAAGACTTGAAGCCTCCCTTGAAAAAATGATGGCTGTTTCCAGTAACAAGGAAAATGTAAGAAAACAGTTTTATAGAGTAGCCAGTTCACCAAACGGGCTTTATCCTCTAATTGACTATGTCAACTTCAAAGGTGAAGGAATCAATCCGAATGAAAGATACAATGGACAGGGATGGGGATTACTGCAAGTACTTGAAAATATGAAGGGAACAGAAATAGGAAAAGCTGCACTGACTGAATTTACAAATTCTTCAAAATTTGTACTACAACGAAGAGTAAATAACTCAGATCCTTCAAAAAATGAAAAGAAATGGCTTCAGGGATGGTTAAATAGATGTAATACATATGCAGAATAAAAAATAGATATATTAAAAATTTATAATTATAATATAAAGAGGAGAAAACTATGATTAAACCAAAAAAACTGAAAAATGGGGACACAATAGCTGTAGTCAGTCTTTCAAGAGGGGTACTGGGGGAAGATCTTTGTAAACACAAGGTAAAAATGGGAACTGAAAGTCTTAAAAAAATGGGACTCAATGTAATTTTTATGCCTAATTCCCTAAAAGGTATAAAATATACGGAAGAACATCCTGAAAAAAGGGCACAGGACTTAAAAGAAGCTTTTAAAAATCCTGATATTAATGGAATATTATGCGCTGTTGGCGGAATTGACGGATTTAAAATTTTTCCTTACCTAATGGAAGATGAAGAATTTAAAAAAATAGTACTGGAAAATCCTAAGCTATTTACTGGATATTCTGATACTTCCGTACATCATATGATGTTTCATCGGCTAGGTCTTCAGACTTTTTACGGTCCTTCGTTTCTGACTGACATTGCAGAAACTGATAACAAAATGCTTCCCTATACTGAAAAATACTGGAATATTTATACAGGCAGCACTTTAAATGAAATAACTTCAAGCGACATATGGTACGAAGAAAGAACTGACTTTTCAGAAAAATCTATAGGTGTACCTAGAATATCCCATAAGGAAACTAAAGGATTTGAACTGCTTCAGGGAAATGAAAATTTTAGCGGTAAACTACTTGGAGGATGCCTTGAAGCACTTTACAATATAATTTCGGGACACAGATTTAAGGAACAGAAGGAAATATGTGAAAAATATAATATCTTTCCATCTTCTGAAGAATGGAAGGATAAAATACTGTTTATTGAAACTTCTGAAGGAAAACCTTCTCCTGAAGAATATGAAAAGATGCTTAATGTAATTAAAGAAAAAGTCATTTTTGATTCCTTAGGCGGTATTATTGTCGGAAAACCTCAGAATGAAGCCTACTACGAAGAATATAAAAAAATTTTATGTAAAGTTGTAAATAACCCCGACATTCCAATTGTTTATAATATAAATTTTGGACATGCCTATCCACGTTGTATTCTTCCTTATGGTGTAAATGCTGAATATAGACATTCTGAACGTAAGATTATTTTTAATGAACCTCTTTTTAATGAATAGAACAGGAGACAAAAATGGACTTAAAAAACTTATTCCTATGTGTTAATATTTTATGTATAATCGGATATTTTGTAATAATGACCCATTTACATATAAAATTTAAAAATTATAACCCCATATTCCATGCTGTCAGTGATTATGGTGTGGGAAATTCTAAAAAGTTTCAAATTATGTCAGGAATACTTTCTGTAACAGGTTCCCTGTCATTAATAGCTGCTTTCATGCTTCTGGAAAATGACTTTCAGTTTAAACATGAAGCCATAATATACTTAATTATAAGAGCCGTAACTGTTATTGGTGTTTTAATATTTCCAACAGATATTGAAGGTGAAAAAAGAACTAAAATCGGACTATTGCACTATCTTTTTGCTGTTGTACAGTTTACAGCCATTGTAAAACTTGCAACAAACCTTACTTCTGCTCTTTCAGCAGTACTTCCGGACAGTTTTCTCATAACAGTGCTTTCTACACTCAGCATAATTATTAATATCTCAATAGCAAGTGTTGTGGCAGGAATGATTATTCCTCCTGTTAAAAAGATTTTTGGTCTGATAGAAAGAATATTTCTATTTTCATCTGCTTTTTATTTTCTTGTACTAAGTTTTTTACTATTGAATATTTCATAAAAATATGAATTTTCTTATTTTCATTGGCTTTATAATATATATGGAGTGAAAAAAACAGCTATCTTATGGAATAAAAAAAGCCGAATTTGAAATTCGGCTGATTTTTGATATAATATATTCATGA
>CAJPML010000274.1 GCA_905371725.1 Leptotrichia sp. oral taxon 215 | reverse complement strand
GGTTAATGTATTTAAGTTATTGATTAAGTTTGATAAAACGGAAAAATTGTGATAAAATTTATAAACTAAATTTTATAAAGAAAAGTAAAGAGGATTATATGTTTGAAAGAAAAAGTCATGAAATAAAAGAAGGTTATAATAAGGAAGTTCTTCTGGAAGTTTTAAGAAACTTTGATAATTCAGGAGAATCAGTAAATGAAGAGAGAAACAGGGTAAAATGTTTTAGCAGGAAAAATAGAATAACAGAATTTATATATAAGTATTTCAAAGGATCAAAGGGAAAAAGATCATATTTGTATGGCAGAAAACTTCTGCAACTCGGAATAAAAACCCCTGAACCTATAGCATATTTTGATGATTATTATGATGAAATAGCAGAAGAAAAAAGAACTTTTTATATAAGTGAGAATCTGGAATATCAGCTGACATGCAGGGAGATTTTTGGGAATGGAAACTTTACACACGAAGCAAAAGAAATAATAAAAAAAGATAAAGAAAAGCTAATAAAACTATTTACAGAGTTTACATTTTCTTTACATGAAAAAGGAGTAGAATTTCATGATTATTCTCCAGGAAATGTTCTTATAAAAAAGACAAATGATGACAGCTATGAATTTTACCTTATTGATCTCAATAGAATGACTTTTCGGAAAAAGCTTGGTTTTAGCAGAAGAATGAGAAATGTTTCAAGAATGATGGAAGAAACTCAGTATATAGAAAAATTTTCCAAATACTATTCAGAATTGTATAAAAAAAATTATTTAAGAGTCTTCTTTAGACTTTACAGTTTTGTAAAAATTCATGAATCAAATGTTGCAATAAAGGATAACACGAGAACCTTCAGATATTTTTTTAAGAGGAAAAAGAGATAAATCTGGAATAAAGGGAAATGAAAGGGATAACAGGAAATGAATAGAAATTATGATATAATTGTTGTAGGGGCAGGACATGCAGGAGTGGAAGCCGCCCTTGCATCAGCAAGAATGGGACTGAAAACGGCACTGTTTACAATATATTTAGACAGTATTGCCATGATGTCCTGCAATCCTTCAGTGGGAGGACCTGGAAAAAGCCATCTTGTATCAGAGCTTGGAATGCTAGGTGGAGAAATGGCAAGACATATAGACAACTACAACCTTCAGCTGAAAAATCTGAATCATACAAAAGGACTGGCTTCAAGAATAACAAGAGCACAGGCTGACAAATACTGGTACAGGGTAAAAATGAGGGAAATAGTGGAAACAGAAGAAAATCTGTATCTTGTTCAGGGAATTGTAAATGCTCTTATTGTTGAAAACGGAAGTGTAAAAGGTGTAATAGACAATCTGGGAGTGGAATATTCCGCAAAGGCTGTAGTACTCTGTACAGGTACATTTTTAAAGGGACAGTTTATAATGGGAGATGTGAAATATTCTGCCGGAAGACAGGGAGAACCTTCAAGTGATGAACTGCCTGACAACCTTATAAAATATGGATTTGAACTTGACAGATATCAGACTGCGACACCTCCAAGAGTGGACAGGAACAGCATTGATTTTTCAAAAATGGAGGAACTGAAGGGAGAAGACAAGCCAAGATATTTTTCATATGAAACAGAAAAGGAATATAATCAGGTATTGCCTACGTGGCTTACATTTACAACTGAAAAAACGATAGAAACAGGAAAGGAGATGCTTAAATATTCTCCGATTGTTACAGGAATTGTAAGTACGAAGGGTCCAAGACACTGTCCTTCGCTGGATAGAAAAATAATGAACTTTCCGGAAAAAACTAACCATCAGATTTTTCTTGAGCAGGAATCTGTTGAATCAAATGAAATATATATAAACGGATTTACGACAGCGATGCCTCCGTTTGCACAGGAAGCAATGCTCAGAACTATAGCAGGGCTTGAAAATGCTAAAATAGTCAGATACGGATATGCCGTGGAATATGACTTTATTCCTGCACATCAGCTGAACCTGACTCTTGAAACAAAAGTGGTTAAGGGACTTTATACGGCAGGTACGATAAATGGTACGAGCGGTTATGAGGAGGCTGCATGTCAGGGATTCATGGCTGGAGTAAATGCGGCAAGAAAAATACTGGGAAAAAAGGAAATTGTTATTGAAAGAAGTGAAGGGTATATAGGAGTTCTTATAGATGATATAATAAACAAGAAAACACCTGAGCCATACAGGGTATTACCCTCAAGGGCTGAATACAGGCTTACACTAAGACAGGATAATATATTTATAAGACTGCTTGAAAAATCAAAGGAGATAGGTCTTTTAAACAGTGAAAAGCTTAAGGAACTGGAAAATGTCAGAAATGAAATAGAAGCAGAAATAGAAAGACTTAAAGGAATAACTGTATATCCGACAAAGGAAACTAATGAAAAGCTTGAAATAATTGGAAAAGAATTTAATATAAAAAATGGAAGTGAGGATATTTCCACAAAAAGTGCAAACAGTCCTGTTTCAGCTTTTGAATTTCTTGCAAGAAAAGAGATAAGCTACGATAACCTTTCAGAATTTGTAGAAACTGAAAATCTTTCTCCTCTTGCAAAGGAACAGGTTGAAATAAATGCAAAATATAATGTGTTTATTGAAAGGGAGAAGGCACAGATTGAAAAATTTGAAAAGCTTGAAAAAATGGAAATACCTGAAAACATTGATTATGAAAAAATACAGGGGCTGAGTAATATAGCCATTTCAGGCCTTATGTACGGAAAGCCTGCAACAATAGGACAGGCAAGCAGAATAAGCGGAGTTACTTATAATGATATTGCCCTGCTTATAGCAGTGATAAGGGAAAATTAGCGTCAATTATAGTAT
>CAJPML010000273.1 GCA_905371725.1 Leptotrichia sp. oral taxon 215 | reverse complement strand
CAGCTGCGCGACTTTAACGACAGCAACCTACGTAAGGAATTAAATTTTGAACGATATAGAGATAATAGGGATGAAATGAATGTAGAAATAATTTCAAAAGAAGATTTTTTAAAAGAACTTGAAATTATTGTTAATGCTTATGAAGATATTTATAATGATAATGAAGTTCAAAAAATGTTTGAAGACTTTAAAGAAAATTTTTAGACGAAAATATATTTTTGTCTTTATTTTTACATAAACAATCATAGGCGGTTACAGAGTCATAAAAGGAGGAGGCCTAGTAGTAGGTGGAGCTGCAACCTGTCCGGAAACACTTATAGGATGTGGAGTTGCAGCAGTAGGAGCAGCAAATGTAGGTTTTGGTTTCAGTGATGGAATAGAAGGTTTTCAAGAATTAGGATATGTATTTTCTGGTAAAGGAAACACATTAATAACTGGAAATGCTATAACTGAATTTGAACAAATAAAGAAAGGGAAGAATCCCCAAGTTAAAAATGGAATAAAGACATTCAATCCATTAAAATATGTTATGGGTGAAGAGAACTATGATTATTGGAATATGACATCTGCAATGGCATTACCACATGCGATAAGCTATAATTCAATATTTAATAGTCCAAGCTCAACAGGAAGTTCTGTTGAAAATACTGCAAGCAAGTCCTCAGAAAAAACTCATACACTAAATTCATCAAAATCGAATTGGAATTTCAAATCAGAAATCCCAAAAACAGCAGTGAAAAATTCTGAAGGAAATTATACATTAGGTAGAAATAATGAATGGAATTTTGATACTAAATATAATATTCCGTATACTGAAACTGGAAACAAAGGGCAAGGATTAGTTTCTGTGTCAAGTTACAATGCTGTAACAAATGATTATAGCAGAAATTATGATGTTTTTTATCGTACAATTTCTGAAACACATTATAATAGATTAATGGAAACAGGAGATATTCCTCCTAAAAAAAAAACAAGTATTACTCAGAATTTTTCATATTCTTCTGGGTATCAAGAAAAGCATGGAGGAGTAACTATAGAAATAGTAACTCAACCAGGGACTTTGAGAGTTTTAGAAAAAATAGGAGTAAAAAATAATGATGGTTTAGAAATAAACAAGTGGTATCCAAATATGGAGAAAACATTTACAGGATGGGAAAAATTTGAGCGTGTTCAGTTTAAAGAGGAAAAAAGTCAAATAACTATAAATTTAGGTAAAGGTAGTGGTTTAGAGATATTTAATCAACGGATTAAACAGATAAATGTTAAACAAGGAGATATTTATCATGGAAAAAATAAATGATTTCAATGAAGCTAAAAATTTGCTAGAAAAATATTTAGATAAAAAAATATTTTATTGATGATATAAAATTTATAAAAGAAGAATTAGAGAAAGCCTATTTATTTAAAGATAAAACAAAATTAGATATTTTATTTTGGTTAATATTTACATTTGATTTGTATTCTGAGGAATTCATAAATATCTTATGTAAGATTTCAAAAGAAGAATGGCATTGGAGACATGAGGATATTGCTATTTACTTTATGGAAATGAAGTTACCGTCTACGCTAGAATGTCTTTATGAATTAGCAATTTCAGATTTTGAAAAATATCGTCATGATGAATACTGTCAATTAGTTGAAAAATGTTGTTATGCATTGGGAGCAATAGGAACGGAAGAGGCAAAAGAAAAACTTAAATTGTTGGCTAAAAGTGACAAAGATATTATACGAGAACATGTTGAAGATACATTTGAAATGTATAAATTATCTTAATTAGGAAAGAGAAATTGCACTCAAGATAATGTTGTTAAAGAAAAATATCCTGATATGCCAATGCCGAAAAAAGTCCTGGCTGGGGATATAAATTTGTGCGTTTTAAAGAAGAAAAAAGACAAATTAAATATACAATTAGGATAAGAAGGCGGAAAAGCATTGAATATCTTTAATGATAATATTATAGACTATAAAGTAATAGGAGAATAATAATTATGAACAAATATCTTAAGGAAATTATATTATTATCAAAATGGTATAATAAAGAATTGACTGATGATGAATTTTTAGAAAAATTTAAATTAAAAAAAATCAGATATAGAAGAGAAGTTCCTAAAATTGCAAAGGAAAAATTAAAAGAAGCTTGTACATTAAAAAATGGAGATATGATGATGTATTATTCTTCTTTAGTCTTTTCTTTAGTTTTTTCTTCAAAAATAGATTTTGATGAAATCAAAGATTGTATTGAGGAAATTATAACAGGAGATTGGCACTATGACCATGAAAATATAGCAGGTGCATTTGAAGATATAGCTTCACCAAAAACAATAGAATGGGTGTATTATTTAGCATTGGCACATCAGTTTGAAGGATATGAAGGGGGAATTGCAATGGCTAGAAAATGTATTCATGCACTAGGAAAAATAAATACTCCTAAATCAAAAGAAAAATTGGAACTTTTGGCTAATAATTTAAATGAAACTGAAGAATTAAGAGAATCAGCAAAACGAGAATTAAACAGACATAATTTCACAAATAAAGACGTCGAATGAAAGGATTGATTATGAAAAAAGAAGAGGAAAGAAATATTTATGCAGTATTCGATGACAAGACAATAAGAGTTTATCAAGCATATAACAATGAAATAGCAGACGAGGCTTTAAAATTAGGAAAGTTTGGAAGTAAGTTCAGTTTAAACAGAATGACTTGGATAAAGCCGTCATTTCTTTGGATGATGTACCGAAGTGGCTGGGCTAGTAAGCAAGCACAAGAAAGAATACTGGCAATTGACCTGAAAAGGGAAGGATTTGATGAAATAGTGAAAA
>CAJPML010000272.1 GCA_905371725.1 Leptotrichia sp. oral taxon 215 | reverse complement strand
AATAAAAAAGGAGGACTTCTACACTTTGGCGTAAAAAGTCCTCTTTTAGAAATGTATTCTTTTTCTATTATATTATTTAATAACGCATAAAAATTTTCCTAAACAAAATATCTTACTTTCACACGATAAAAGAAATTCACATACACTTATATTTTCTATTATCATGTCATGATATTTCATATTTTTATCTCCTTACATCTTTAAATCTCCTTTATTTTGATTTTTCAAATATGAGTATCACTATGGATATTTACAAATATATAACATTGTCAGCTATCGAATTTAAAAATTCTTGGTCATGTGAAACAATGAATATTATTTTCTTATCGCTTTTACATTCGTTGATCAGATGGGATATGTTCATCATATTGCAATAATCCATTCCACTAGTAGGCTCATCAAAAAACATAAGTTTAGATTTTTTACATAGTACAGATGCAATTGCTACCCTTTGCTTTTGTCCACCTGACAAGCTCATTGGATGACGATCTTTTGATTCATATAAATCAAGTTTTTTCAGAATATTTTCAACATAACTACTTTCAATATTTTTTATTCCAAGACCTACTTCACTTGCAATAGAATCGGTAAAAAGCTGATGATTAACATCCTGCATTACAAGGGATGATATTTTTAGCCTATCTGATTTTGAAAGTCTTTTGCCGTCCAAATAGATTTCATCCTTCGATTTTCTTTCTAAGCCTATAAGGCATCTGAGCAAAGTGGATTTACCAAGTCCGTTTGTTCCTACTATGCCGTAAATTTTTCCCATTTCAAAAGAGAGGTCTTTTAAATGCAATTTTTTATCTATGCCATTAAACTTAAATTCAATGTTTTTTACTTCTAAATTTCCCTTATTTTGATTTTCGGGTACTGTAAGTTTTACTCTATTCTTATTTCTTAAACCTAACTTCTTTAGCTTTTCAGACGGTATTTTCATAAAATCTATTTGAGTATATTCCTTTTGTATTTCCCCATCTTTAATCAAAAAAACTCTATCTACAATATCCATTAGATAAAATATTCTATGTTCTGAGATTATAAGAGTTTTCCCCTTATCTTTAAGTTTTATAAGCATTTCTTTTATGATTAAAATGTTTTCTTCATCAAGATTTGATGAAGGCTCATCTAAAACAATGATTTCCGTTCCAGATATATAACTTGCAGCAATACATAAAATCTGCTTTTCTCCACCCGAAAGCTTAAAAATATCTCTATTTAAAAGATGTTCTATCGGAAACAAATCCAACATATCATTTAGTCTTTCATCCATTTGTTTTTTTGAAAGTCCTATATTCTCCAAATAGAGAAGTAATTCAAGAGTAGTATTTATATTGAAAAAGTGTGTCTTTGGATTTTGAAATACATTTGATACTAAGAGCGATATTTCGTATAATTCGAGGTTTTTAATATCTTTATTATCAATCCTGATGGTTCCACCCATAGAAGCTCCATCATATCGTACAGCTAACCCATTGATAGAATTTATAATTGAAGATTTTCCGCTACCACTTTTCCCAGTAAATAATACACATTCGCCTTTTTTTACATCTAAAGAAATGTTTTTTAACACTTTAGGAGAATTTCCATAAGATAGAGATAAATTTTCAATTTCTACCATAAAGCTCCTCCTATAACCATAATCAGTATTGAAAGCACATAAACAAAATCAACTGTTTTCGTTTTGACGGATATGTACCTAGTTTTTTTAACAGGATTTTCAATACATTTTGTTTCTGCTGCCTTTGCAATATCATCAGAAATATTAGAAGACATAACAAGTAAAGGCACAATTACATACTCGATGTATGAAATTGGATTTTTAAATGTAATACCCCTTATTTTCATAGCAAGTTTTATATTGTGACTTTCTTCCCTAAATGAAGGAAAAAACCTAAACATTACAGCAATTGGTATAGAAACAGTACGAGGTAAATTCATTTTATCCATTGAGGATATTACACTTCCTACATCCGATGTTTTTAAAAAAAAACTTCCCGCACTAAATGGAAGATAAAACATCTTACATACAGCAAATAGCATAAAAAACATCATTAAAATCGCATTCATATTTCTAATTACATCAAGATTAGGTATCAAAGAAAGAACCCCAAAAAATGATATGTTTTTTAAGGCTTCTTTCTTAAATCCATTCATTAAAAAAAGAAATGAAATAAGAAGCACAATTCCCCATTCAAAATAGGTATTTACTTTATAAAATACAGCAAATCCAAGTGAAAAACTTACTAAAATTTTACTAATTGGATTGGGATTATATGGATTGTCTAAAGAAACGAGCATTATACAATACCAGCTTTTTCGAAATGCTTTTTCAAAAAGACTTTACCGATATATGCGCCGAGTATCCCGCCGACAACAGCACCGATATATACTAATACCATACTTCGATAATTCAAAAGTGCTATGAGCTTCATTATATAATCGTGACCCATACCGCCTGTTTCCGCCAGTTTAATAACCTTGTCTTTAGCCAACAAAACTTGCATAAGGAAACCACAAATCCAAGTGTTGAATACGACAAATGAGAGCATATTAAATTTAAATGATTTATATTCTCCTTTTTTTCTTAAAAGTTCCGCAATTGCCATACTGATTACAGCATGTATCAATATTACATATGTATTTCCCATTGCAATTGCTAAAAGACTACAAATCAACCCAAGTATAAATAATCCCCATGATTTTTGAACTTTTGCCATAAAGAGCATTATAACTATTCCTGTTATAATGCCTGCCAGTGTAGGGTATGCCAAGTATAAAATCGGTACAATACCAATCCAATTAGTAAAATTTTAGTAAG
>CAJPML010000271.1 GCA_905371725.1 Leptotrichia sp. oral taxon 215 | reverse complement strand
GAAATAATCATATTAAAATTTTTTTCAATCATTCCATTAATAATTCCTAATCGGTTCTTTTGCTTTTTCAATGACTTTTGTCGAGTACATTTCAGTATAACCGCAATTCTGACATATTTTCAAATAAAATGTATCAAGGGAAATTTTTGCTCCTGTTAATTTTTTAGTAGGCAATGCAATTGTCTTTACCTCACATGAGGTTGAGCCACATTTTAGACATTTATCATGATTTTTCATTTTTCTCACCTCAAAATGCATTTTTTATCCAGTCTATTTTATTATTACCTGATTTATCTTTTTTTATTCCTATAACATCATATCTTACATTTTGTTTCCATCTTTTTTCTTTTATGTATATCTGTGAAGAAATAATTATTTTTTCAAGTTTTCTTCTGTCAATTGTTTCTATTGGCTCACCAAATTCAGCATTTTTCCTGTATCTTACTTCTACAAATACAAGTATCTTCTCATCTTCATCAGTAAAAATAAGATCTATTTCCCCATATCTTGTGTAAAAATTACTCTCAATGTATCTCATTCCCTTTTCAATGAGATATTTTTTTGCCAAATCCTCAAATTCAAACCCTATTTCCCTTTTCTTTTTCATTAAAATAATTTTAACCCCCTGTTATCATCTAACTTATTCCCTGATTTTCTTTCACTGTTTTTTTCTTCAGACATTTCATTCTGATCTTCATTTCTCAATATCTTTTTCAGAAAAGATTTACGATGATATTTACAAGGCCCTTTCTCAAGTAATATCTCCCTATGTAATTTTGTTCCATATCCTTTATGCTTTGCAAACTTATATTCAGGAAATTCCTTGTCTATTTCCATCATCATTCTGTCTCTTGTCACTTTTGCCACAATTGATGCCGCCGCAATGGACAATGACGTTGCATCTCCTTTTATTATTTCTTCCTGTTTTCCTTTATAACCTTTTATTTTATGATTTCCATCCACTAGAACCACATCAAATCCAGCTTTTTCAGTTATCTGGTTGATTGCTTTTCTCATTGCGGAAAAAGTTGCATTCAGTATATTTACTTCATCAATTTCCTTTTCATCAGAAATACCTATTCCAACTATGCATTTTTCCATTATGATTTCAAATAACTTTTCTCTTTTTTTCTCTGTCAGTTTCTTTGAGTCATTTATTTCATCAAGTTCAGAAAAATATTCAGGAATTATAACAGCACCAGCAACTACGGCTCCGGCAAGAGGACCTCTTCCTGCCTCATCTACACCTAACACTGTTCCTTCATATCCTTCATCAAATTCCCTTAGATTATTCATTTTCTCTTCCATCCGTCAATCCTGTTATTTCATCCATTTTTAAATCCGATTTTTTTAATGCCTTCTTGAAATCTTCAGGTATTTCTCCTGTAAATTCCATTGGATTTCCTGTTACAGGATGTAAAAATTCAAGCCTGTATGCATGTAGCATCTGCCTTTTTTCATTATCTTTTCTTCCGTATACACTGTCTCCAAGTATCGGATATCCAAGATGTCTCATATGAACCCTTATCTGATGTGTTCTCCCTGTTTCAATATTTACCTTTACAAGTGTAAATAGGCTATTCTGAGAAATTACCCTGTAATTTGTTATTGCAGTTTTTCCCTTTGTAATGTCATCAATAACAGTCATTTTTTTTCTGTCATTTTTATCTCTTCCAATCTGAGTGACAACTTTTCCTTCACTTTTATTGAGTTTTCCCTTTAATATTGCCAGATATGTTTTTCTGATTTTTTTTTCCTGGAACATTTCTGTAAGAGCTGCATGAACTTTATCATTTTTCGCAATTACAATAAGTCCGCTCGTATCCTTATCAAGCCTGTGCACTATACCTGGTCTTATTTCCCCATTTATACCCGATAAATCTTTTATATGGTATAAAATGGCATTTACAAGTGTTCCTGAACAGTGTCCATGAGCAGGATGAACAACCAGTCCTGCCTGCTTATTAATGACAGCTATATAAGAATCCTCATAAACAATATCAATATTTATATTTTCAGGTTTAATCTCTGTCGTTTCTGCTTCAGGAACTTCAATTCCAATTTCATCATCTTTCTCAATTTTATATGAAGATTTTGTTGCTTTTCCATTTACCACTATGTTCCGTTCTTTTATCAGTTGCTGTATTCTCGTTCTTGTAAACTCTGTTTTTCCTGATAAAAAACTGTCTATTCTCTCTCCAGTTTCTTCATCAGAAACATTTATTATCAGTTTTGATTCCATTCTAATTTTTCCTCGCCACTTATCTTTTTAATTTCTTTTCTAAGGCTGTTTAAGTTATCAAGCTAAATTATTATGCCATAAACTTTTAAACCTTAACTTTCATCATCACACTGCTGAAAAACTGTCATTTCTTCCGAATAATTTCTATTATGATGATTTTTTATTAATAATGCAAGTTCAGTATCTGTATTTCTAAGTTTTTCATATCCTCTTTCAGCATGCTCCCTTAATGATGTTTTTATTTTAAATTTATGCAGAACTCTTGTTATCATTGGAGTTTTACCTTTTCCACAGTCATGAAGAAGTGCAAGCCTCAAATATATAATTTTATCTTTTAAATTTGTCTTACTTACTTTTTTATATACTTCCAACGAATGAAATTTGTCATACCTTTCCATTTCTAAAAATATCTTCTTTTCATCAGAATCAAGTATTTCAATAACTTTATTCATAAATTTTTCATCTATCTTCGGAAAAAAATACTCAGCGCCTTTTCTTAAAATATACATATCTTCCTCGTTTCATTATACATTAATATTCTTAGATTTTATTTATTTTTTTTCTTTAACGACTATATTTCCATATAACTTCTTC
>CAJPML010000270.1 GCA_905371725.1 Leptotrichia sp. oral taxon 215 | reverse complement strand
GTATTCTGAAAAGGAGATGGAATCAAATGCATTTTATCCATCAATAATAACAATAATTATAACTAATGGACTGTATATTATGTTTTTTCACAGTGAATACAGTATATATCTCCTTCCCTTTGCAATGATACCGATTATACTGACTGTTCTGGGAAATAAAATATATGCGCTGACCTTTACATTTTTCAATATGATGATCCTGTCAAGGGATGAATCATGGTTTTTGGTAACGCTGGCAGTGTCAGTAGTAGCCATATATAAGGCGGATAAACTGACAAACAGGACTAATATAGTAAAGCTGGGAATATTTTTAGGAGTATTTCAAGCACTACTTTCATTAAGTTACGGACTTGTGAATCAGCTTGAATTTGTGTCACTGATGTTTATGATTATATTTTCCGTATTTTCAGGAATATTTACAGGGATGCTATCACTGGCATTATTACCTTATCTGGAAAATACCTTTGATATATTGACTGATATTAAGCTGCTTGAATTAAGCGATTTTTCACATACATTGTTAAAACAGCTGCTTCTTGTAGCTCCGGGAACATTCCATCACAGTATAATGGTAGGAGCACTTGCAGAAAGTGGAGCTGAAGCAGTTGGAGCGAATGCAACCTTTGCAAGAATAGCTTCCTACTATCATGATATAGGTAAAATGAAACTGCCTACATTCTTTGTGGAAAACCAGAAAGGCGGAGAAAACCCTCACGATAAGATAAAAGCCTCGCTTAGTGCACTCATTATAACTTCCCATACAAAGGATGGATATATTTTAGGAAAACAGAATAAGCTGCCAAGGGAAATACTGGATGTAATACTGGAACATCATGGAACGACGCTAGTTCAATATTTTTATTATAAGGCACTTGAAAATGGAGAAAATGTTCTGGAGTCAGATTTCAGATATAGCGGACCTAAACCTAGTACAAAAGAATCAGCAATTATACTGCTCGCAGATACAATAGAAGCTGCAGTAAGATCTTCTGAAGATAAAAGTAGGGAAGGACTGGAAAATCTGATAAGATATCTGATAAGGTATAAAATCGATGATAATCAGTTAAGTGATGCGGATCTGACTTTGGGAGAAATAGAAAAAGTCACACAGGCATTCCTTAATACTTTGCAAGGAGCATATCATGAAAGAATAAAATATCCAAAACTGGATGAAAAAATTAGGAAGAGGTAAGTAAAGATGCTGGAATGTGATATAACGTATGAAATAGAGAAGTTAGAGGAATATCTTGATGAAGAAAAAATAAGGGACTTTGGAAATTTTATATTAAAAAGTGAATATAATGAGGAATATGAAAAAAATGACTATTATCTGTCATTGCTTATAACTACAAATGATGTTATTCAGACAATAAACAGGGATTACAGGAATAAGGATGCTATAACAGATGTAATTTCATTTGCCTATAATGAAACAGAAAATATAGGACCTATGAATATACTTGGAGATATTGTAATCTCTCTTGACAGGGTAAAGGAGCAGGCAAAGGAATATGGACATTCTGATGAAAGGGAATTTTACTATGTTTTTTGTCATGGATTGCTTCATCTGCTTGGATATGACCATATAATTGAGGAAGAAAAGGCTGTAATGAGAAAACGTGAGGAAGAAATACTTGCACAGTTTAACTATACAAGAGATTAAATGAATGGGGAGATGTGAATGAGTGAACAGAATCAGGAGAAAAAATCTAAAAAAGGTTTCTTTATATTTGGGAAAAAACCTGAAAAATATGACTGGGATATAAAAAAGGAAAGGGAAAGAGACCGTAGAATTGTTGACAGTTTTAATTTTGCAATAGAAGGACTGACAGCTGCATTAAGAAATGAAAAACATATGAAAGTTCATATACTGCTGGCAATAATAGTTGTAATTCTTGCGATACTTACAAATGCTACAAAGGTGGAAATATTAATAATTTCTTTATCAGTTTCATTTGTTATAATAACTGAAATGATAAATACTTCGGTTGAAGCACTTGTGGATCTTATATCTCCAAATAGGCACCCGCTGGCAAAACTTGCCAAGGATGTGGCTGCAGGTGCAGTACTTGTATCAGCTATAAATGCACTTTGTGTAGGTTATCTTCTGTTTTATGATAAACTTCTTGATATATTTGACAGTAAGAATGATTTGCATATTATGGCCGCAAGAAAGGGAAATGTTGCAGTGCTTATATTGGTTCTGACTGCAATAATAGTAGTTGTAATTAAAACCTTTTATAAACATGGAACACCTCTTGAAGGAGGAATGCCAAGCGGACATAGTGCTATAGGATTTGCGACTTTCGGTATAATACTGTTCATGACAAGTGATATAAGAATACAGGCATTGGGACTGTTCATGGCACTTCTGGTGGCTCAGAGCAGGGTTAAAGCTGGAATACATAGCTTCAAGGAAGTTCTTGCAGGCGGAATACTAGGATTTATGATAGCTTTTATAATTATGTTTACACTTGTGCAGTTTAGGATATTGTACAACTAAGATATTTCTGCTGTCAATTGAGGAGTGTTATTAATGAAAAAAATCTTGGAAAATATTGAAAAAAACGAATTATTAGAATATTATCGTTCATCCAGTGGAAAATTTGCAGTTGGAAATTTTGTAGGGATTAATAATGATTTTGCTATTTTTACTTCCATAAGTCCTTTTGGAAGATTTGAAGGATACAGGTTTATAAAAATTGAAGATTTAAAAAATATAGGCAAAAAAAAGCTCTATTTAGAATTTATGAAAAAAAGAATAGAAGAAAGAAAGTCTAAGGATCGTAAAAGTATTATTCTAAAAAAAGATAGATTTTTTAAGGACCTTTTTAAAT
>CAJPML010000269.1 GCA_905371725.1 Leptotrichia sp. oral taxon 215 | reverse complement strand
ATTTTACTCTTATAAATGTCCTATAATGATTATTGGTATAGTAAACTGAACCATCACTCCCTCTAACAAATCTATAATCGTCCCTAGTGGGTCCAACTTTTATGTTAATATCATATTCTCTATATTCTAATCCTAATTTTTTAGGTAATATCTCACCTCCATCTCTACCATCATTTTTAAATATTTTTCCTGCATTACTTGGGCCACCTGAATATTGTCCTCTCCAACCTGTTCTTTCATAATTTTGAAAAACTTCCTTTTCATGTTCTGTTAAATTTTTATAATTATTTGATATTTGTTCATAATAATTGTTTTTAATCCTTTCGTAACGTTTTTGAAAATCTTCTTTTTCTTGACGAACTGGTTTTGCTTTTAATCTACCATTTGTTATACCTTCTGTAACACTTGGGTTGTTTGCGTTATCCCGTCTTATGCCTACACGTGATTCTCTTTGTCCAACGTTCGTTACATCGGGCTTATAAAACTCTTCCATCTTAGCAGAATGATCCATTAATTCCAATCCAATCGCTATTTCTTCGGAATTTAATTGATGGTAATATTTCTCACTGTCAACAATCAATTTCCCATTTTTATAACTTTTAGCCGATAAAATCAAATCACCTTTCTGAGTTGTTTCTCCCATTCGTGAATTTCTACTGCTATATATAGCCGCTTGTTCCCTATGTAGTATTACAGATTCGCGCTCTAATCTTTTTATTTCAGCTGTATTATGATTTTTTTTAGCAAGATTTAACTTTCTTTCGTTTTCATTAATTTTATTTGAATAACTTTGTTCTAATTTTCTTTCCTCTGGAGTTCCGTATATAAATTCATCAAAAGATTTATAAACTCGTTGTTTTCCATTTTCATCTTGCAAAATAATTTCTGTGTTTTTAGGTAATTTTCCCGTTTTACCTTGATAAACTTTAAGCTCTTGAAGATTTTCAGGATTTCCATTTTTATAAAGATTTTTATAACTTGCTTTTAAATGCACTCCTTTTTGGTTAGCCTCTTTTTCAAATTTTTTTCTATCGTTTTCATTGTAAAAAATATACGTTCCATTTTTTTTAGTAAATTTACCATGATACTTCCGTTCTAATGAGTTTGTGACTGAATTTACATACTTTTTCTCTTCATTAGCTATATGTTGTCTAATATAACCAACTGAATTTAATTCCTCTCCTCTTCTTCTTCTTCGTTCTTCGTTTATTCTTACAGTTCTCGGAGAAATACCAGCATTACTTAGTCTTCTAGTTTCAAGGTCATCAGCAGAAACCTCACTATTAGTATCCATAACAGCTTCATCAAATTCACTCGTACTTATGCTTCCAGTCTTGCCTTCCCTAGCTCTTTTCATCATATCATCATAAGCCAGTTCTCCTGCTACTGTTGATTTTAGCTGCCCCTCATCATTTTCTTTCCCTTTTCCAGTTTTCAGGTCTTCTGATATTTTCCATTCCCTTGCTACTGAGGCACGTATTTCTGCATCATCTGTCAGGTTCCCGTTTACAAAGATTTTATTGGTTGTCTTGTCATAGAAAGCCCTTATTGTCTTTCCATCTTCTGCCAGTTCATCAAGCCTTGCCCTTACATTTTCCGGCAAGTCAGGGTCATCAGGGTTAAATTTCTCTATGGCATTGATATTTAAACGGTTCAGTACTTCCTGCGAATTCAAATCTCCAGTTGCTATTGCATTCATTTCAGGAGCTGTCTTAACCCTTATTATGCTTTCCTTGATTTCATTGATTGTTCTTCTTTCAGGATCTCCAATGTCGCTGCTCTTTCTTCCATTTACAGCATTTTCTATGGACTTTAATATAGTTTCTCCTGTAGCTTTTCCTTCAAGTATTGCTACTTCCAGATCTTCCTTGAACTTTGTTGGATTTGAAATATATTCTATAACCTGTGGCTCCACATTGATATTTGTACTGCTGTGAGTATCTTTCGTTATTTCATTTGCTTTTGATAAATCCCTGTTTATCTCATCTCCTGAAGCATTCTGTATCTCCACATTTCCAACTACTGTGTTTCTTGTGATACCTTCCTTGTCCCTGCTGTCCTGATTGAAGCCTGCACTTGTGATTCTTGGCTTTCCTCCAAGCGAAGCTCCTATTGAGCCTCCAGTAGTTGTCATTGTATCTTCATTATAGATATTTTTTGCTATATAGTTGTCAATCTTGAATGTTGTGCTGTTATCGCTTTGTTTTCCAATAACTGCACCAGTATTTTCAAGCGTTCCAACATGAAGATTGCTTCCCTCTCCAACAATAAATGAACTTTGATTATCTACAAATGCCCTGTTTCCATTAGTTCTGCTTCCGCTTACATTTATGGAACTTGGCATTCCATTTGCACTTATTCCCAGCCCTATTCCACTTGATTTTCCTGTTGTCGTGCTTGTGTTCTGTCTACTTTCTACAACCAGTTTACCGATATTACCTGTTACTTTTCCGCCTTCCTGATTAAATCCAGATAATGTCATTGAACCCGTATTGTTATGGACTTCATTTACATTCTTGAAGTTTCCATTTGCATATACAGTTTCAACTGTATTCTGATTGCTTCTGTTAGCGGAAACATTTCCGCTAATTCCGTTTGGCTTTATTTGTCCGTTTGAACCTATCCCGGCACCTACTCCTAATCCAAAACCTGAACTTTCAGAGCTGTAGCTGTTTCTTAGCTCGACTGCCTCTTTTTGAATATTTGCGACATTGTTATAGATGAATGTCCCACCTTGTGCCTGTGTTCCCTGATAAGTTATGTTATTTACGTTATTGTGCGTGATGCTTGAATTTTCATTTAAAGGCTTCATTGTTGTAACGGCTGCACTTTCAGTATGTG
>CAJPML010000268.1 GCA_905371725.1 Leptotrichia sp. oral taxon 215 | reverse complement strand
ATATTTAAATAAAAAAATAAGGAAAGGATGGAGACAAATGACTTTTCAGGAAATAATACTTACATTGCAGAAATTCTGGGGAGAAAAAGGTTGTGTAATCGGGAATCCTTATGATGTGGAAACAGGAGCAGGAACATTTAATCCTGACACATTTTTAATGTCCTTAGGGCCTGAACCTTGGAAGGTTGCATATGTTGAACCGTCAAGAAGACCGAAAGACGGTAGATATGGAGAAAATCCTAACAGAGTTTATCAACATCACCAGTTTCAGGTAATTATGAAACCGTCACCTGAAAATATTCAGGAACTTTATCTGGAAAGCATGATGGCTTTAGGTATAGATCCAAAGAAACACGATATAAGATTTGTTGAAGATAACTGGGAAAGTCCTACGCTTGGTGCGTGGGGGCTAGGATGGGAAGTATGGCTTGATGGAATGGAAATTACACAGTTTACCTATTTTCAGCAGGTAGGCGGACTTGAAGTGGAAATAACTCCAGCTGAATTGACTTATGGACTTGAAAGAATAGCACTTTATCTTCAAAACAAGGAAAATGTGTATGACCTTGAATGGACAAAAGGCGTAAAATACGGAGAAAGACGTTTCCAGTATGAATATGAAATGTCCAAGTA
Source organism: Leptotrichia sp. oral taxon 215 (assembly GCA_905371725.1). GTDB lineage: Bacteria > Fusobacteriota > Fusobacteriia > Fusobacteriales > Leptotrichiaceae > Leptotrichia_A. Next base: position 2,210 of record CAJPML010000268.1, on the reverse strand, counting down.
CAGTTTTGAAGTGGCTGATGTACCTATGAATTTTCAGCTGTTTGACATGTATGAAAAGGAAGCGCTGAACTGCCTTGAACATAAACTTGTATTACCGGCATACGATTATGTTCTGAAATGTTCCCATACATTTAACAATCTTGATGCAAGAGGAGCCATCAGTACAACTGAAAGAATGTCGTATATTCTCAGAGTCAGGGATTTAGCGAAAAAATGTGCAGAACAATTTGTAGAAGTTAGAAAAGGATTGGGATATCCTTTACTGAAAAAGTAAAAAGGAAGGAGAGGAGATTACATGGATTTTCTTTTTGAAATAGGATTGGAAGAGCTTCCTTCCAGATATGTAGATGAAACTGAAGCAAATTTGAAAAAGATAATGACAGAAGAGCTGACAAATGAAAGAATTTCATTCTCTGATATTGAGTCCTTCAGTACACCGAGAAGGGTTGCTGTTATTGTGAAGAATATTGCTGAAAAACAGCAGGATCTGGATAAAAAAAGTGTAGGACCATCAATAGAAATCGCGTATAAGGATGGAAAACTTACTAAAGCGGGAGAAGGGTTTATAAAGTCACAAAATGTAGATGAAAGTGATATAAAAATTATAGAAAATGAAAAGGGAAAGTATATTTCAATTGAAAAATTTATTGCAGGAAAAACAACTGAAGAGGTACTTCCACAGATTTTAGATACTGTCATAAGAAAAATAGAATTTGAAAAATCCATGAAATGGAGCGACAGGACATTTAGATTTGCAAGACCTATAAAATGGTTTGTAACACTTTTAGGAGACAAGGTGCTACCTTTTGAATTTGAAGGGATAAAAGGAAGTAATAGAACAAGAGGTATGAGATATTTTGCATCTCAGGAAGCTGAAATACCTGTTCCTGCAGAGTATGAAACAATACTGGAAAAAAATTTTGTTATAGCTAAAAAGGAGAGAAGAAAAGAAGAAATTCTTAAAAGTATAAAAGAAAACTGTGAAAATGATGGAGATGTTGCAATAGTAAACAATTATCTTCTGGAAGAAGTTATAAACCTTGTGGAATACCCATATGCAATCAAGGGTGAATATAATAAAGATTATTTATTACTACCTGAAGACATTACAACTATTACAATGGAAACACATCAGAGATATTTCCCAGTGAGAGATAAGGATGGAAAGCTGACAAATAAATTTATCCTTATAAGAAATGCTCCTGAATATTCTGAAACTGTAAAAAAAGGTAATGAAAAAGTTATAGAGCCAAGACTTGCAGATGCAAAATTCTTCTTTGACGAAGATTTAAAAGGTAAGTTTTCAGATAATGTAGAAAAATTGAAGGGAGTTACATTCCAAAAAGATATGGGAAGTATTCATGACAAGGTGGAAAGAAGCAAAAAAATAGCTGAATATCTTATAAATGAACTTAATCTTCAAGATAAAAAGGATAATATACTCAGAACAATAGAACTTGCAAAAGCTGATTTAGTATCAAATGTAATAGCGGAAAAGGAATTTACGAAACTACAGGGATTCATGGGCTCTGTTTATGCTGAAAAACAGGGAGAAAATAAAGATGTTGCAGCAGGTATATTTGAACATTATCTGCCAAGATATCAGGGAGATATTTTACCTGCCACTATGGAAGGAGCAATCACAGGAATAGCTGATAAAATTGATACAGTTACAGGATGTTTTTCTGTAGGATTAAAGCCTACAAGTTCAAAAGATCCATATGCATTAAGACGTGCAGTGCAGGGAATAATATATGTTGCATTAAATTCTAAGTTGAACTTCAATTATAAAAAACTGATTGAAAAATCATATGAAATTTTCTCTGCAGATAAAAAAGTTCTTTCTGAAAATGTAGTTCAGGATATTACAGAGTTCTTTAAACAGAGAATAGCAAATGTTCTTTCTGAAAAGTATAGTAAAGAACTGATTTCTTATGAAATTGATCTTGAAGACAGTGTTATAAAACTAGATGAAAGGTTGACAGTACTTTCTGAATTATCAAATACAGAGCATTTTAAAACTTTGATAAATCTTCTGAAACGTGTGAAAAATATAGTTAAGGAAGAAAAAAATAACAATACATTGCTTGATGAGTCGTTATTTGAAAAGGAAGAAGAGAGAAAACTTTACAACTTCAGTAATGAACTTGAAACACTTGAAAATAAAGATTTTTCAGTTTATATAAATACATTGCTGGAAAAATCTGATG
>CAJPML010000267.1 GCA_905371725.1 Leptotrichia sp. oral taxon 215 | reverse complement strand
GTGAGGGATATACATTTGGAAAGGCTGGAGATGGATTTGAGAGAGTAAATCTAGCTGTGCCAACGAAATATCTGGAGAAAATGCTGGAAAGACTTTATGAAGTGTTAAAGGCAGAATTTCCACAATTTTGCAAGCAAGGAAACAAGTTTTAAAAATTAAGCTCAAAGAATGTAAATTTTTATAAAAATCTATAATTTATTTAGTTCTAAGAGAATAATTTTAGTGAATTCTTGCTGTAAAATAAAAATTTTATTAGAAAGTAAAAGCAAAATTTAATTTATGTTTTACATTTTTATAGATATTGTGGTATAATATGGCAATGAATTTCAAATTTTGAAAATGATTTTTTCTGCTTATAACGATAATAAAAAGGATGGAGAAAAAAAGATGAGAAAGGCAAGTAACTTATTGGCTTGTAAATTGAAACATTATAAAAAGAGAACGATGAACAGGAGGGGAAATTGTGACAAAAAAGCTGGATAATCTTATTGAAGCTGGAAAGGAAAAACTGAAAGCAAAAAAATGGCGAAAAATTGGAATAGTTGCATTATTTAATACCGTTGTAGGACTTAACATAAACGCCAAACCATTGAACCTGCCCAAGGAGTATTCTGAAAACATTTCTGTTGAAGGGCATGAAAATGAAGTATTTGATTACGACTTTAATAATGACGGAATAAATGAAAAAGTTGTTGTAACGTATAATTCAGTGAACAATGCAATAGGAGCTGTAATTTCAATATACACAAATCAAGGCGGAAAGGATATGCTGACATATCAGGTAACTTTTGATAAAAAGTTTAGTATTATGGAACTTCAGGCAATGCAAAAAATGTTTGACAAAGTCAAAGAATACTATCCTGAATATTCTAAAAATATTCAGCCTAACGAAACTAGATATATTACAATTTATGGGGATAATAAAAATAACGATATAATTTTTGATAAAGTAAAATTTAATAATCATGCTCCAGAAAATACAAATAACTTTTTATTCATAAAAAACTCGGCAAGCTTGCTGGAAGCGCCATACGGAAATGCCGTGGCACATCTAGGATTTAGTGAAAAGCCTGAAATATTGTTTGATATGGTATCAGATGCAACAAATTCAAATACAAAATGGTATTTCACAGAATTTACAAAAAAAGGCGATACTAATGTAACTAGAAAAGAAAAAAAAGATAAAAATGGTAAAGTAATAGCAGAAAATCCAACAACTATCAAAGGATTTATCGCAGGTAGTGAAGACAATGTCTCAGAAAGAGGTTTTTACTGGAATAAAATGATTAATAGAATTGAAATTGTAAACAATTTTATCGACACTGCGCTAAAGGCAAAAGAAGATTTATATATTATTACAGAATACAAGCCTCTGTCACGTGATAAACCTAGCAAAAAGGATAGATTTGGCAACAAGAACAATCAGAGCATCATAGGATACACAAAGGCAAATAAGGAAGGCGAAATAATAAATATTCCCGATCAGACAATCTTTAAAATAATCGGCGAAGAAAATAACATGCTAAAAATCGAAACACCGTTTTATGGAGGACCTTATTTCATTGAAAAAACAGAAGGTACATATCAAAAGGCTGAGAATATAAAAGAGAAAGTTAATAAATTTATAGCAATTGATCCACATAGCCAGACTGAAGTGCTTTTCCAAAGAAATCCTGAAACTGAAAAATATGAAGTCGTAACATATTCGTATGTAACTACCGGAAAAGACGGATGGGGTTCTTATGAAACACCGCACGGGGCATTCTTAATAGCTTTCACAAGACCATACATGACTTTTACAAGACATGCAAGAGCAGGAGATAAAACGCTTCCCGGAAGATCTGACCTGACTATCGGAGGAAGCGCCAAATATGCAGTAAGATTCAGCGGTGGAGGTTATATGCACGGGATTCCTGTAGGACTTAATTTCAAAGGATCTACATTAAATACAGGAACTGCTCAGAAAATAGGAACATATAAAGATTCCCATAAATGTGTAAGACACTTTGATGATCAGATTGAGTTTATTGTTGGATGGATAAATGCAGACAGTAAAATCAAGGATAGGGATAACACGATACCTGAAGAGCCTGTAATAGCAGTTGTTTTATAAAAGGATTTTTTCGGGAATTCTTGATTAGATATGAGTTTGAGTACCAGTTTTTGATTTTAAAATAAAAAATAAGGAGAAAAAGTATGATGAAAAAAGTAAAATTACAAAAATCTAAATTTTTAATAATGGCATTAATAATGCTTTCGATGGTTTCTGTTAATGGTTTTTCAGCTAAAAAGGCTAAAAAGGAAATTGAATGGAAGCAGATTACACTAGAGCCAGATTTAGATGGAGACGGAATTAAGGATAAGATAGACGTTGAATATGCAGAAGACGGAAACAATATACACCTCACGTTTATTCCATATATCTTCAACGACAAGGCAAAATTTGTTAAGGGGAAACCTATTGAAAAGACTATAAACAGAGCAGATTTTGAAACAAAGTTTGATACTTTCATAAAGACGTTTATAGCTGAATATCCTAAGAAAAATGCCGCATCTCAACCTGTGGCAAAGGATCAAAAACCTGCTGAACCTGTTGCGGAAGCTCCTGTTACAGAAACTCCAGCTGTAGAAACAAAACCTGAAGAGACACCAGTAACAACTGATAACCAAATTATTGATGCAGAACGAAAAAAAAAAGCACGAGCAATCCTGAAGGAGATAAGAAAAACAATAACAGTGAAACCGTAAAAGGCTCTTATACATATATTAAGAAATTTTCTTCCAGCAGACCAAAAAATTTGACATTTAATTTTCAATATGATAAGCATTCTCCAAGGGAAATGGATG
>CAJPML010000266.1 GCA_905371725.1 Leptotrichia sp. oral taxon 215 | reverse complement strand
TTAATAAATAAACATATAGAAAAGATTGATAGAAAGCAAATAGAGAGGAATTAAAATAAGAATGGAAGATGAAGAAAAAAAAGAGCTTGTAATAATAACAGGAATGAGCGGGGCAGGAAAAACAGAAACAATGAATTTTTTTGAAGACAGGGAATATTTCTGCATTGATAATTTTCCAATAAGCTTATTTCAATATCTAAACGAAATATTTCTAAGTAATAAAAAAAGAAATAAAGTTGCAGTTGCAATAGACATAAGAAATCAGGAGTTTATAGAACAGTTTTTAAAACAGCTTGAATTTCTCGATAAAAGTGAGATAGATTATAAGGTCATATATCTTGATGCAAGAACAAATGTACTTCTTAGTAGATACGAACTTTCTAGAAGAAAACACCCTTTAAATTTATACGATACCTTACTTGAAAATATTGAAGCAGAAAGAAAAATAATAAAGGATTTTATGTTGAAGGCAGATTTAGTGATAGACACAACTAAAACTTCTGCAAAAGAGCTTCAGCAGATACTGGAAAAGGAATTTTCAGGTAAAAAAGCCAAATTAAATGTAAATCTTACTTCTTTTGGATTTAAAAATGGTATACCATTGGATTTACATCTGATGTTTGATTTGAGGTTTTTACCAAATCCTTATTATATTGAGGATTTAAAGCGTAAAACAGGAAATCATAAAGATGTTATGGATTATGTAATGGGGCTTGAGGAAAGTAGGGAATTCTATAAAATGCTTCTGGATATGCTGGAATATCTTATACCTAAATATGAAAAGGATGGGAAATCACATTTACGTATAGGAATAGGATGTTCAGGAGGTCAGCACAGATCTGCAACATTTGTAAACATGCTATATAAGGATTTGTCTGAAAAACTAGATTATAAAATAACAAAATTTCATAGGGAAATAGGTGATAAAACGGAGGTATAAAAAGGTAAAATGATAGAAGTCAAGTCGCCTGTAGAATATAAAAATATACCTGATAATCCAGGTGTATATTTGATGAAAAATGAAAAAGGGAAAATAATATATGTAGGGAAGGCAAAAAATCTTAGAAACAGGGTGTCTTCCTATTTTAAGAATATTAACTCCCATAATGCAAAAACGTTGGAACTTGTGAAAAATATAAATGATATAGAATTTTTCATATGTAAAACTGAAGTTGAAGCACTGATACTGGAAAATAATCTGATAAAAAAAAATAAACCTAAATACAACATTTTGCTTAAGGATGAAAAAACTTATCCTTATATAAAGTTTACAAAAGAAAAGTTTCCCAAGCTGGAAGTTGTACGGAGTACAAAAAGGTTAAATGAAAAGGCGGATTATTTTGGACCTTATCCGATGGGAATATTTTTTGCAGTAAAGTCACTTTTAAAAATATTTCCAATGAGGGACTGTAACAGAAATATGGAAAAAATAACTAAACCGTGCTTAAAATATCATATGAATACGTGTCCTGCTCCATGTATGTATAAGGATATTGAAATAGAGTATAATGTAAATGTGGAAAATTTTAAAAGTTTTCTGAAGGGGCATCAGAGTGATATTTTAGATGTTCTTGAAAGAAGAATGAAACATTTCAGTGATAATATGGAATTTGAGAGGGCAATAAATGAGCGTGAAAAAATAAATTCGCTTAAAAGAATGCTGGAAACACAGATAATAGAATATAGTAAAGAAATTAATGAAGATGTCTTTGTGTGTGATGAAAAAAGAGAATTTGTATTTTTATGTGTGCTGAATATAAGGGAAGGAAAGGTCATAAATAAGAACCATATAAAAATTTCCATGGAAAAAAGCCAGGAAGATGATTTGTTTGAAAGACTTATAACTTCATATTATGAAAAAAGGAGCATACCAAAAAATATAATATGTGACATGAGATATGAAGAAAAAAGCAGTCTGATAATGGAATGGTCTAAGATAGAAAAAAATAAGGAAATAAAGATGCACTTTCCTAAGATTCATAGCAGACGTTATGAACTTCTTGAAATGGGATATCTGAATCTGAGGGAGGAAGTAGAAAAGTACTTCAGGCAGAAAAAGGTAGTTCAGGAAGGACTGAGAAATCTGAAAAAGGAACTGAAACTAAAAAGTCATCCGTACAGGATAGAATGTTTTGATATTTCCAATATTCAGGGGAAAGATGCAGTGGCTGCAATGACTGTAGCGATAGATGGTGAAGTCACTCCTAAGGAATATAGACATTTTAAAATAACAGTTAAGGATACTCCTGATGATTTTCTTATGATGAGGGAAGCTCTGACAAGAAGGTATTCAAAGCTCGAAAAAGACCAGCTACCCAATCTTATACTGATTGACGGGGGAAAAGGTCAGCTGGGAGTTGCTTCTGAAGTACTTGAAAAACTTGGAAAAATAGAATATACAGATATTATAAGTATTGCAAAGAGAGAAGAAGAAATATTTAAAAGTTATGAGAGTGATCCATATTTATTTGAAAGAGAGGATGAGACACTGAAAATACTTCAGAGATTACGTGATGAAGCTCACAGGTTTGGAATAACACATCATAGAAAGCTCAGAAGTAAAAGAAATATTAAAAGTGCACTGGATGATATAGATGGAATAGGACCTAAAAGAAAGAAAGAACTGATAAAGAAGTTTGGAACAATAAGTAATATAAGAAATGCCACTATGGAAGAACTTATGGAAGTAATTCCAGAAAAGATAGCGGAAGCTGTAAAAGAAGGTTTATAAAAAATCGTATAATAATAACTGTTACTTCTTATAATTTTTATGAAAATTAATAATGGAAATAAAAATAATACAGGAAACAGGAGGAAAACTTTGAAAAAAATAATATTAATACTGATG
>CAJPML010000265.1 GCA_905371725.1 Leptotrichia sp. oral taxon 215 | reverse complement strand
ATATAAAACTAGGAGAAAGAATGACTGGAATAATATGTGCTACAGAAACGGAAATGAAAGCAATAATAAATGAAATAAAAGATATTAGAGAAAAAAGAATTGGTAGAATTGTATTTTTTGAGGGAAAATTTAATAATAAAGATATTGTTTTTGTTCAATCAGGTATAGGTAAAGTAAATGCTGCAATTACTGCTACTCTTTTAATAGAAAAATATGATATTGATAAAGTAATATTTTCAGGAGTTGCGGGTGCACTTGATAAAGCATTGAAAATAGGTGATATTGTAATAGCCAATGATGTAGTTCAGCATGACTTTGCTGTAGAAGCATTTGGTTATAAAAAGGGGCAGATTCCCCAGATGGAAGTATGGTCATTTGAAGGAGATAAGGGCTTAATAAAAAAAGTTCAGGAAACATCTGATGAGAAAATCAAACTTCATTATGGAAGAATTCTTACGGGAGATCAGTTTATATATAAAAAGGAAGAAAAATTAGATTTAGGTAAAGAATTTGAAGCGTTGTGTGTAGATATGGAAAGTGGGGCAGTTGCTCAGGTATGTTACATAATGAATGTAAAATTTCTTATTATAAGATCAATTTCTGATTCTGTCACTGATGAATCTTCAATGGAATATGATAAATTTGCAGAACTGGCAGCAGAAAATTCTAAAGAGATATTGAAAAAAATAATAAATTAAAGGTATTTTTAATTTAATGGACAGAAAAATTTTTAGAAAGGAGAAAGAGCTACCAAAAGTAAAAAAATTTAATATAATTTTTGGAACAGCTCAAAAGTGAATATGAGTTTTCGAATAAATCCTTATAAAATTGTAAGACTGATAGCAATAATAGCTGTCCTTTCCTATGGTTATGTAGAAATTGCTGAATTTAGAAAAAAGAAAATTGAAGAGACAAAAAAAGTAGAAAAAACATTAGATATACGTAAAAAAGATTTTTATAATTCACAGGAAGAAAAACAGAAAATTTTAAATCAGGGAACGGAAGTAGATGTTGCTTCCAATAGTGAAGGGACTCAACCTTCTGTAACTGTGAAAATATCTGAAGCAAATAAAGATAATCAAAAAGTTGAGCAGACACAGGAACAGAAGGAAGCAGCTAAAAAAAAGGCAGAAGCGGCTAAAAAAGCTCAGGAACAAAGAAAAGCTGAGGAAGAAGCTCAAAGAAAAATAGTCGATCAGATAGCACAGCAGAGAAAAGCAGCGGCAGAAAAGAAAGCAAGAGAAGCTGAAGAAATAGCGGCAGCAAAAAAAGCGAAAGAACAAAAGGAAGCTGCTGCCAGGGAAGCTGAAAAAAAAGCTAAAGAAAAAGCTCAGGCTCAGCAGGCACAGAAAAAACCTGCTGAAACAAAGAAAATCACTAAAAAATATATACAGGTTGCAACATTAAATTCAGAAGCAGCAGCCAAAAGTGCAGTAAGTAAACTGGGTGGAAGTTTTAATTATCAGAAAATTTCAGGAAAAGGAAAAACTTTATATGTAATTGTTTCAGTAAGCACTGATAATCCGGCAACATTGAGTTCTTTAGAAAATCAGGTAAAAACTAAGTTGCCTTCATCAAAATATATAGTTAGATCGGCAGGAAAATAGTATGAATGAAAATATAAAAAAATATAGAGGAAATATAACTCCTGAAGAAATAGCAGAAAAAATTATAAATTCAAAAAGTATAATATTAACAGTGCATACATCTCCAGATGGAGATGCACTAGGTTCAGTTTTAGCCTTTTTTATGATGATTGATGAATATAACAGGAAATATATAAAAAATGCATCAGATTTTATTAAAGTTAAAATTGTAATAGATGATAAACTTCCTAAATATATCGAAAAATTTCAGGAAAGTGTTTTTCTCGAAAAATATGAAAATTTTTCATCAGACTCAGAGTATGATTTATTTATAAGTCTAGACTGTGCAAATGAAGAAAGATATGAAAGAACAGTTGAAATAAAAAAAAGATGTAGAACTTCAATAAATATAGACCACCATGTAAGCAATACGGAACATGCTGATTATAATTATGTGGAAGATGTATGTTCAACGGCTGAGCTGATATATAAATTTTTAGCAATATTTAAAATAGATCTCAATAAGAAAATAGCCGAATATCTGTATTTAGGAATAATAAATGACACAGGAAATTTCAGGCACGACAATATAACAGAAAAAACATTTGAAATTTGTGGTAAATTAATAAAAGCTGGAGCAAATAATCATAAAATTGCAAATATACTGTTTTCAATGAGCAGAGAGAAGGCGGATTTATTTGGGGATGTATACAGAAATATGATTATAGATGAAAAATATGGCTTTATCTATTATTATCTGTCAAATGAAAAAATGAAGAAACTTAATGTAACAAAAGATGACACGGACGGTATAGCAGAATTACTTCTGAAGATAGAGGATATGGAGCTTTCCCTGTTTATAAGGGATGAAGAGGATAAGATGAAAGGTAGCCTCAGATGTAATGATAAATATAATGTCAATGAAATAGCTTCTATTTTTAATGGTGGAGGTCACATCAAGGCTGCCGGATTTAAAACAGATTTATCTGTGGAAGAAGTCATTGACAAAATATATAAAAAACTTTAAATTGAAACATGGGAGGAATGATGGAATTTAACATGTTTAATTATTTAAAATTAAAAGGGCTTGATAATTCAGAGCTGGCAAAGCATTTTGAAAAAATAGATGAAACAAATGAAAACATAAATTCAATACTTGAAAAAAATCCAGGAGCTGTTTTAAAGGAAATTAAAGTTACATATTTGGATAAGGAGAAAAAACATATACAGTTTGATCCTCACAATAGAGAATCCTAAATTTTC
>CAJPML010000264.1 GCA_905371725.1 Leptotrichia sp. oral taxon 215 | reverse complement strand
CTAAGAAAATAGTGGAAGGTTTGAGACCAAAAAAATAATAATTTAGTTAATAAATTTATAATAAAAAATTATATCTTCGGGTATAATTTTTTTATAAGAAAAGAGATGAACATGGATATATTCGAAATAAAAAAGAAAAATGAGCAGAACAATATTGAAATTGAGGAAATTAGGAGGCACCTTTGACCCTGTTTTCTTAAAGAAAAAAATTACAGATTTAGAGAAAAAAACTTTTGATCAAAATTTTTGGAATAATGACAATAGCAAGGATATTTTAAAAGAGCTAAACAATAGAAAAAAGATTCTGGAAGAATACGAAAAAATAAATTCCATGAATGAAGATATACTTATGCTTATTGAATTTGTTGAAATGGGAGACACATCATATTCTGAAGAACTGGAAGAAAAAATAATAAATACTGAAAATGAAATACAAAGTTTTAAAATTAAGCTTCTTCTTGATGAAAAATATGATATGAATGATGCAATATTAACAATAAATTCAGGAGCAGGAGGAACAGAAGCGTGTGACTGGACTGAAATGCTTTACAGAATGTATGACAGATGGTCAAATCATAACGGCTTTAAAGTTGAGATTTTAGACAGTATGTCTGGTGAAGAAGCAGGGATTAAAAGTATAACTTTAAATATAAAGGGACATTATGCATATGGATATTTAAAAGGAGAAAAGGGAGTACACAGGCTTGTGCGGATATCTCCTTTTGATTCAAACGGAAAAAGGCATACATCTTTTGCCGCTGTAAATGTTGTTCCTGAAATTGATGATGATGTTTCAGTTGAGATTAAATCAGAAGACTTGAAAATAGATACATATAGAGCCAGTGGAGCAGGAGGGCAGCATATAAACACAACTGATTCAGCTGTTAGAATTACTCATATTCCTACAAATACAGTAGTTACATGTCAGAAGGAAAGATCTCAGATAAAAAACAGAGAAACTGCCATGAAAATACTTAAATCAAAATTATTTGAAATGGAACTTGAAAAAAGAGAAAAGGAAATGGAAGATTTAAAAGGAACTGACAGCAAGATTGAATGGGGAAGCCAGATAAGATCATATGTATTTCAGCCGTATAAAATGGTAAAGGATCATAGAACTAAGGCAGAAGAAGGAAATGTAGACAAGGTAATGGACGGAGATATAAATAACTTTATAAATGAATATCTGAAATTTTATAAAGGATAACTGTTGTCTTTTTTATACGGATAGTCGGATTTCTGATTTATAAATATATAAAATTTAGAAAAATATTAAAGACAGTTGCGAGATTGGAAAAAGTGTTATATAATATAAAATAAAAGTAATAAATGATTGGAGAAGAAAGAAATTATGTCTGAAAAAAGAGTTAGAGTTAGAATAGCACCTTCACCTACAGGAGATCCTCATGTAGGAACTGCATATATTGGGCTATTTAACTATGTATTTGCAAAACACAATAATGGAGATTTCCTGTTAAGAATAGAAGACACAGACAGGACAAGATTTTCTGAAACTTCGGAACAGCAGATATTTGATATGATGAGATGGCTGGGAATTAATTATGATGAAGGTCCAGATATAGGAGGAGACAGAGGTCCGTACAGACAGTCTGAAAGATTTTCAATATATAAGGAATATGCTGAAAAATTGGTAGAAAAAGGAGAAGCATACTATTGTTTCTGTACTCCTGAAAGATTACAGAAATTGAGGGAAAGACAGATTGCAATGAAACAGGCTCCTGGATATGACGGTCATTGCAGAAACCTTTCAAAAGAAGAAGTTGAAGCTAAACTGGCAGCAGGAGAACCTTATGTAATAAGACTTAAAATGCCTTATGAAGGAGAAACTATAGTTCATGACGAATTAAGAGGGGATATAGTATTTGAAAATAGTAAGATTGATGATCAGGTTCTGTTAAAATCAGATGGATTCCCTACTTATCATCTGGCAAACATCGTGGATGACCATTTAATGGGAATAACTCATGTAATAAGAGCAGAAGAATGGATTGCTTCCACACCTAAACACGTTCAGTTATATAGAGCATTTGGATGGAATGAGCCAAAATGGTATCATATGCCTTTACTTAGAAATGCTGATAAGACAAAGATATCCAAAAGAAAAAATCCTGTATCAATGAATTATTATGTTGAAGAGGGATACCTGAAGGAAGGACTGCTTAATTTCCTTGCACTAATGGGATGGAGCTTTGGTGGAGATAAGGAAATATTTACAATTGAAGAAATGATAGAAAATTTCTCATTTGACAAGATTTCGCTTGGAGGTCCTGTATTTGATCTTGTTAAATTAGGATGGGTAAATAATCAGCATATGAGACTGAAAGACCTTGATGAACTTACAAAACTTGCACTTCCTTATTTTGTGAAGGCAGGATATTACAAAGATGAAAATTTATCAGAGACAGAATATGCAAAATTGAAAAGAATAGTTGAAATTTCAAGGGAAGGTGCACATACGCTTAAAGAACTTCCTGATATTGCTTCGATATATTTTGAAGACGAGTTTGAACTGCCTACTGTTGAAGAAGGAATGAACAAAAAGGAAAGAAAATCAGTAGAAAAACTTCGTTCTTCACTTGAAACAGAAATTGGTAAAAAATCAATAGAATTATTTATTGAAAAATTAAATAAATTCGGAGAAGAAATTACGGAAGAAGAAGCGAAAACTCTTTTACATGAATTACAGGATGAACTTGGAGAAGGCCCTGCAGCTGTAATTATGCCTTTAAGAGCAGTAATTACAGGAAAAGCGAGAGGTGCTGATCTGTATACTGTAATAGCAGTTATCGGAAAAGAAAGAACATTAAAGAGAATACATAATATAATAT
>CAJPML010000263.1 GCA_905371725.1 Leptotrichia sp. oral taxon 215 | reverse complement strand
ATTCCACTATTTTTGAAATAAATGAAAAAGCAAGGCTGAGTTTTATAAATCGGCCTTGCATATATTCTAATTATTTGTTTATACGTTTACTACATGAGGAAGAATGACAATCTTTCTTATTACCACAACTACATCCACCATGTTTTTTTACTCTTACAAATGCAAAAGCAACTGCTACAGCTACTAGAGCTAACACGATTACTGTTGACATATTTTTCATCCCCTTTCAGAACAAATTAATTTTTTTATTTTATTATTTATTATTTGCAGCTACTGCTTCCTTAACATCTTCTTTTACTTCCTTAGGCTTTCTGAACATCATATAAAGTATAAATACCAGTACTATTCCCGCAACTACAGTCCATATTGTAGGTGCCTTGTGCAACACAAGCACATTTCCAAACTGGAATACAATCAATGAAATCGCATATGCAAATCCCATCTGATATGCTACTGTAAACCATGACCATTTAGCACTGTTCATCTCTTCTCTCATTGCTCCTACTGCTGCAAAACAAGGAATACATAACTGGTTAAATAGCATGAAACTCAAGGCTGACACAGAAGTGAATAATTCATTTGTATATTTTATCCATGAAGCATCTTCAACAGCAGCATCTCCCAATCCACCAACTACTCCGAATGTAGATACAACAACTTCTTTTGCTACAAGTCCACTTATTGTTGCAACTGCTGAAGCCCAGTTACCAAATCCTACAGGACTGAATATTGGAGCAATTATTCTTCCCAAAGCCTCTAAAATAGAATGGCTATCTTCAGAAAATTCCACAAATTCAAATTTTGTCGATATATTTTGTAGGAACCATATTACTACAGTTGCAAGCAATATAACTGTTCCAGCTTTTATAATAAACGCCTTTACCCTGTCCCATACTGTTCTTATTATGTTTGATGGCAATGGCAAGTGATATTCAGGTAATTCCATTACAAAGGGAGCAGGCTCTCCTGAAAAGCTTTTTGTTTTTTTAAGCATAATTCCAGAAATTATTACTGCCAGAATTCCTGCAAAATAACATACTGGTGCAAACCACCAACCCTTTGAACCAACGAAAATAGTTGCTGCAAACAGTGCTATAATTTCTGTTTTTGCTCCACATGGCATAAATGAAGCTACAATTATAGTCATTCTTCTATCATTTTCATTTTCTATAGTTCTTGTAGCCATAATTCCAGGAACTGAACATCCTGTACCTATCAGTATAGGTATGAAGGATTTTCCTGAAAGTCCGAATTTACGGAAAATTCTATCTAAAATAAATGCTATTCTTGACATATATCCTATATCTTCCAGTATTGCCATAAAGAAATAAAGTGTCGTTATAATTGGAAGGAATCCAAGTACTGCACCTACTCCGCCAACTATACCGTCAACTACAAGGCTTGTAAGCCAAGGAGCAACGCTTGAAGCTTCAAGTAAATTTTTCAAATTTCCACCTATGATTTCTGTAAAGAAAATATCATTTACCCAGTCAGTAACTGGTCCACCTACAATTGTTATTGAAACATAGTAAACTAAAAACATTATTGCGACAAAGATAGGAAGCGCCAATATACGGTTTGTTAAAATTTTATCTGCCTTGTCACTTGCAGTCAGTCCTGTTCTTCCTTTTTTTACGGTCTGACTAATAACTTCTGATATAAAATTATAACGAGCATCTGTAATGATTCCTTCACCATCATCATCAAAATCAGTCTCTGCCTTTTTTACAATACTTTCTATTTCCTTTTTATCTGTTTCTGATAATTTAAGCATTGCTGTAGATTTCTCATCTCTTTCAAGTAATTTTACGGCATACCATCTTTTATATTCTGAAACACCTGCACCTGAAAGAACATTCTCCAGCTCTGTAATTATACCTTCCACTTCAGGATTAAATGATTTTATATAAGAAAAATCTCTTTTTTCAGCTGCCTGAAGGGAAGCTTCTATAACTTTATCTACATTTTTATTTCTTAATGCTGAAATTTCTATAATTGGACAGTTTAATATTTTACTCAATTTTTCAGTATCTATCTTATCCCCGTTTCTTTCAACAACATCCATCATATTCAATGCCACTACCATTGGGATACCAATTTCTGACAACTGTGTAGATAGATACAGGTTTCTTTCTATATTTGATGCATCTATTATATTTACTATTACATCAGGTTTTTCATTTATCAGATATTCCCTACTTACTACTTCTTCCAATGTATAAGGTGAAAGCGAGTATACTCCTGGAAGGTCAGTTATCTGTATTTCCTTATTTTTTTTATAAACACCTGTTTTCTTTTCTACCGTAACCCCCGGCCAGTTTCCCACATACTGATTCGATCCTGTCAAAGCGTTAAATAAAGTTGATTTTCCACTATTAGGATTTCCTGCTAAAGCTATTGTTATGCCCATTCTTTTCTCCTTTCCTTTCTCTCCTCTGATGATTTTAATGATATCTGCTATTTAGCAGAAATTTATGAATTTATAGGCTCTATTTCCACGCATTCAGCGTCTTCTTTTCTAAGACTTAATTCATATCCTCTTATGGATATCTGTACAGGATCACCTAAAGGAGCTACTTTTCTTATGTAAATTTCTGCATTCTTTGTTATTCCCATATCCATAATTCTTCTTTTAAATGGACCTGAACCATGAATCTTCACTACTCTATAACTATGATCTACTCTAGATTCTTTTAACGTCATATTAAACTCTTCCTCCTATAAAATTTATAGTAAATTATTTCAAACTATCTGAAAATTCTATATCTACACTCTTCTTCAAACATAAAACAGAACTATAGATAATTTAAAATAATTATTATTATTAATTACATTTTTTATACACGCTCATTTTATC
>CAJPML010000262.1 GCA_905371725.1 Leptotrichia sp. oral taxon 215 | reverse complement strand
GGAGAAAGAATTGCTTAAAATTATTGGAAAAGATATTTGAAATATAAGTTTCAAGTGTATCTAATCCAAAAGGAGATGAAATTTATGGAAAGATTCAAGGAACATGTGAAAATTGACAGAGAGGAAATTTTTCAATTATTAGAAGAAGGGAAAAATGCTACAAGGGAAGATATACTGGAAGTACTTAGAAAGGCAGAAAATAAAGAAAAAATAACACATCTGGACATAGCGAGACTTTTGTATATCAAGGATGATGACCTAGTTGAAAAAATGTTTCAGATAGCCGGAAAAATAAAAAAAGATGTATACGGTAACAGAATAGTCTTGTTTGCGCCACTTTATATAAGTGATTTCTGTGTGAATAACTGTGTTTACTGTGGATACAAGAGAGAAAACAAATTTCATCGTAGAAGACTGTCAATGGAAGAAATAAAAAAGGAAGTTATGATACTGGAAGAAATGGGACATAAAAGACTTGCGCTGGAAGCAGGGGAAGACCCTGTAAACTGTGATATAGAATATATACTTGAAGCAATAGATACAATTTATGATACTTATAATAAAAATGGTAAAATAAGAAGAATAAATGTAAATATAGCTGCAACAACAGTTGAAAATTATAGAAGACTGAACGAAAAGGGAATAGGAACTTACATACTTTTCCAGGAAACTTATGATGAAGAAGTTTATAAAAAAGTTCACCCGAAATGCTTGAAGGGGAACTATGACTATCATACAACATCTTTTGACAGGGCAATGGAAGCAGGAATAGAAGATGTGGGTGCAGGAGTGCTGTTTGGTCTGGCAGATCCTAAGTTTGAAGTACTGGGACTTATGATGCATAACGAACATTTGGAAAAAAGATTTGGAGTGGGATTTCACACAATTTCAGTTCCAAGATTAAGACCTGCAGAAGGAGTAAATCTGGAAACATTTCCTTATTTGTTAGATGATGAGACATTTAAGAAAATAGTTACAATTATAAGAATAGCAGTTCCGTATACAGGTATGATTCTGTCAACAAGGGAAACTGCAGAAATGAGGGAAATACTTATACAACATGGAATTTCTCAGGTAAGTGCAGGTTCATGTACTGGTGTTGGAGGATATGAAGAGCATATAAAAGGAAGAAATGTAAGCCAGTTTGCTACTGCAGATGAAAGAAGCCCGAAACAGGTAATAGAAGATCTTATGGCGGCAGGATATATTCCTAGTTACTGTACTTCTTGCTACAGAACAGGAAGAGTCGGAGAAAAATTCATGGAAATAGCAAAATCTGAAATGATTCATAACCTGTGTAAGCCTAATGCCCTGACAACGCTTGTGGAATATGCGGTAGATTATGGAGATAAAGAATTACTAGCAAAAGTGGAAAAATTTGTAAGGGAACAGGCGGCAACAATTGAAAATAAGAGACTGGAACAGTTTGTTCTAAAAAATATAGATAAACTGAAGGCAGGAGAAAGGGATTTGTATCTATGATGGAGAGATTGAATACGCCTGACTCAAACAGAAAACACATAGCATTTTTTGGAAGAAGGAATGCTGGAAAGTCAAGTATTTTTAATCTCCTGTTAAATCAGAAAATTTCACTGGTTTCAGATGTTCCCGGAACGACAACGGATCCTGTCTACAAGTCTATGGAGCTGATAGGCTATGGACCTGTTAGAATTATAGATACGGCGGGGCTGGATGATATTGGAAGTTTAGGTAAAATGAGAGTTGAAAAAACAGAAGAAATTTTGCAGAAGACTGATTTGGCAATATATGTCCTGAATGCGGACAAAATAGACATGGAAGAAAAGAAAGAAGCAAAGCTGTTTTTTCAGAGATTCAGGATACCTCATGTCTTTGTGTGGAATAAACTTGATCTGTTGAAGGACGAAGAAAGAAAAAAATTAAGGAAAGAAAATTCAGGAGACAGCTTTTTAGATGAAAATGTTCATCTGAAAAGAGAGAATTTGTTAGAGATAATACTGAAAAATCTGAAAAATCAGGAAGAAGATCCTTCACTAGTCGGAGATCTAGTTGCATATGGTTCGACAGTTGTACTTGTAGTTCCCATTGATTCAGAAGCTCCAAAAGGAAGACTTATACTGCCACAGGTTCAGGTAATAAGAGAATGTCTGGATAATGGAATAAAAACAATAGTGGTGAGGGAAACTGAACTTGAGGAAACAATAAGCGAAATTCAGAATATTGATCTTGTAATTACAGATTCACAGGTATTTAAAACGGTGGATAAAATAGTTCCTGAAGACATACCGCTGACAAGTTTTTCAATGCTGTTTGCCAGACAGAAGGGGGATATAAAAAAGTTCATTGAGGGAATCAGGGCATTGGAAGGACTGAAAAATAAGAAGGAAGGAACAGTCCTAATTGCAGAAAGCTGTACCCATACAACATCCCATGAGGATATAGGAACTGTAAAAATACCTAATCTTCTGAAGAAAAAAATAAATCCTAATTTGAATATTATTTTTCAGAATGGAGCAACTTTTAAGGAAAAAGAGTTCCATATGGAAAATGTAGATTTAATTATTCATTGCGGCTCATGTATGATAACAAGGAAAAATATGGTGAACCGTATCCAGATGGCAGAAGAAAAGGGAGTTCCTATAACAAATTATGGAGTGACACTTGCTTATCTGACAGGTATACTTGACAGAGCTATAAAAGGCACTATACCAAAATAAAAAATGGTATTTATAAACTTATGAAAAATTTATAATAAAAACAGAAACAAATGTCACAAATTTTTTAAAATTATTGAATAATATCTCTATCTATGACAAATATCCGTTTTATAATAAATAAAATTTTATAAATAAATACCATTCTATCTTTATTTTGGTATAG
>CAJPML010000261.1 GCA_905371725.1 Leptotrichia sp. oral taxon 215 | reverse complement strand
AGCACAATCAGCTGGATTGGATAAAATTTTTGCTGAACTGAAAAATAAATTATGATAATAATCCTTCTGCTTTTAAAATTTCTTTTGATTTATCTTTATTAACTTTATTTACAAGAATAATAGGTCCTGTACATCCCATTCCATTTTCAGCATATATACCATGTTTCCATAGAACTTTAGTCGCATCCTCAAGATCCATGATATCTACACCTGCTATTTGAGATGTTACTACTTCTTTTTCAGGAACTTTTATTTCTTCTAAAGGTTTATTTTCCTGTTTTTTATTTTTCAGTTCAGCAAAAATTTTATCCAATCCAGCTGATTGTGCTTTTTTATATTCATCCCGAGCTAGTACATTAACTTCTCCTGTAGCCACTTCATAAGCATATTTTAATGCTTTAGCAACAACAGGTGAACCTGATGCTCTTGAAAGTATCAATATTCTTCTGTCATAGTTTTCTCCTACTCCAGGACCATATCCATATCCTTCAGCTTCATAGTCTCCACCTGTAGTATATGAAGAGAATATTTTCATAAATAAATTTCCTGTTAATGAATCTGTTACCATGACATCAGGCGTACCCATCAGCAGGTCATTTCCTCTCATTACTGCACCACCGTCTGCTCTTTGTGATTCCGTAAATTCAAAATTGTATCCATTTTTTTGAAGTTCAGACAAAATCTTTTCAGTCTGTCTTGCTCCTTCTATATTTATTATACCAACTGTAGGTTTTTTAATTCCTACTGATTTAGCCGTAGCTATACCATATATCGCATTTCTTACCATTGCTTCTACTCTATCAGTAGCAGATGTTCCGGTAGTTGTTGCTATAAACATTTCATTTCCTCTTCCAGGAGTTATTACTCTACCTACTGTTGAAACTCCTATTGGAAAATTATAATGCATTGTAACACAGGAAGCTATTTCACCACTATCAAGCAGTTCTTCCATTTTTTTATGTGCTTCATCTTCAGTTTCAGTTTCGTAACTTTCAAAATCTTCATGACCTTTTCCTATAAGAACTATGTCGAATAAGTCATTTTTAGCCAATTGTGCACCTTTTATAATATTTTCAGTACCATGTTCACTTCCTAAAGTTGTTACTCCTACTTTTACTTTTTTCCCGAAATTTCCTGTTTCAATAGCATCAGCTAACTCAAACAGTACTTCAGAAATTATTTTTTTACTCATTATAGCATACACCTCCCTACTCTTCTGTATCTGCGATATTTTGAGCAAGTTTTTTAATTGATTCTGCTATTATTTTTCTTATTTCCTCTTTAGAAACTGCTCCTTCTTCAGATTTTACTCCAGTATTTCTTTCAGCAATAAATGAAGCACCATCAAATAAGTTTGTCATTCTTCCTAAGAATAAGCTTCCTTTTCCTACTATCATTGCTCTGTTTTTATTTCCTGTAGTCAGATCATCACGTAGGAATCCTACATAAGGTACTCCTGATGGAATATGCCCTTGTGTTGGAGCCCATCCTGGTAATCCTTTTGTATCAATAAATGATTTAAGATCTTTTTTCTCAATGTCTCCACGCATTACAGCTAATGCACCTATCATTTTATAGTTTGCTTCAGGTACATTTCCTGCTCCTGCAGCTTTTGTTATATCAGGATTTTGCATTTCTACTGAGAATACATCTATATCTGTTATTTTTAAATTTGCTTTTTCTAATCCTGGTGTTACAAGTGCTGAGATAACAGCCTGTGGAGAAGAACCAGTTCCAACATTATGTTTTCCAACTAAGTCAGTTCTTATTATAGGGTTTACTCCATCATTTTCAGAAACAAGTACTGCAAATCCACCTAAAACGTCTTCCAATACAGGTATTCCTTTTTTAATGTGATCTTTTGCATTCATTCCTAATTTTGCTGTTGCTCCTCCTGCAACTACCATTACATTTTTATAAATTCCTGCTTTTACATATGCAGCAGCACTTATTAGTGCATGTGTAGGTGCCGCACAGAATCCACGTAAATCTGAACCTGTTGCGTTTACTAGTCCTGCTATTTCAGCTATTGATTTTGCAAAGTTTCCTCCACCACGTTGGTTTATATCTCCACACGCTTCTTCAGAACACTCTATTACATAATCAATTTCACTAGGATCTATTTTTGAATCTCTTAACATTTCAATTGCTGAAATTACTCCTGATGCTTTAACTACAAGATTTTCAGCCATTACATGCGAATTTAAGTTGGGATCTACATCATGAGCTCTTTTTACATATCCTACGACTTTTCCTTCATGAGTTAATGTATAATCTTTAGGATCTATTTCACTAACATCATCACCTTTAAGCTGTCCAAAGAAAGGTTCTAATTCTTTAAAATTCGCTTCTATTTTTGGACGTACTGCAGATATAAATTCTTCTGATAAGTGTACCAAATCAAATGCATCTACTATTTTCAGCATTGCAATGAACTCATCTTGAGGAACTATTTGTCCGAATTTCCCATGACGGTCACCTTTCTGATTTTTTATATCATACCAAGGCATAGGGAATGTATTTAACTCTTCAGGAGTTTTTCTTCCTATATAAACTTGGTTTGGAAGGTAGTCTACAACTTCTTCATAAGTTCTTATGTGATTTTTTATTTCTTTTAAAAATTCTGAGTCAGGATTAGTTTCTCTTTCTATTGCACATGTTGATCCATTTTCGATCATGTCAGGTGTGTGAACAAGAACATAACCTGCTCCTCTAAATACTGGATAATTCATATTCTTATTTGGAGCCGTCTTAAAAGGACTGTTTTCCAATTAAGACAGGCTCCGTCTCCTTTCTGAATTACTTTAAGTTAATTATTCAAATACTGTTTGACCGTCTACTTCAGTTGTTAAAGCATTTAATGC
>CAJPML010000260.1 GCA_905371725.1 Leptotrichia sp. oral taxon 215 | reverse complement strand
AATAAGGAAGAAAGAAACAAGAGAAAAAATTTCTATCTGAAAAATGGAATGCTGGAAATGCCCTTCATAATAAACTTTTTTGGAACTGAAATGGAAGTTCTGACATATAATTCACCTGTTACTTTTGAAGAATACCATTCCATCTATAAAAAGGAATTTGGAAAAATTATAAGCAGAAAAGTCAGTTTTGTAAGAAATAAAAACTTAGGAGAAAACAGTAATGAATAATTTATCTGACAGATATTTGTCCATAAATGCATAGTAATAACAACTTTTCTTAGTGTGGATTATATAAAAAATAAATAACAAAAAAGACTATCTCAAAAAATTGAAAAATAATGCAAAAACATATTTTTTAAATTTTGAGATAGCCCTTACAATATATTTTCAGTTATTCTAATCTATGTAGTCTTCCACTTCTACAGGATGAACATCCCATATTTCTTTTGCATATTCCATTATAGTTCTGTCAGAACTGAATTTTCCTGCATTAGCTATATTCTTAAGAGCTTTTTTAGCCCAATTTTTTTTATCTCTGTATGCTTTTCCAAGTTCAATCTGTGCATCCCTATATGAATCAAAATCTTTCAGGAGATAATATACATCAGGTCTTGATCCTTCCACTCCATATAACAATGAAGCCTGTAATTCCCTGAATATACCTGTATGATTATCATCATAAGTTCCATCACCTAGCTGATCAATAACTTTTTTCAGACCTTCAACATTGTTATATTCTTCAAACGGATTGTATGAATTATTATTTTGCAGTTCTTCAACTTCATTTGCCTTTAATCCAAAAATAAATGCATTTTCACTTCCAGCTTCTTCTACTATTTCCACATTTGCTCCATCTAATGTTCCTATAGTAATCGCTCCGTTAAGCATAAATTTCATATTTCCTGTTCCTGATGCTTCCTTTCCTGCTGTAGAAATCTGCTCTGAAACATCTGCCGCAGGGAATATTTTTTCTGCAAGTGAAACTCTATAATTTTCAAGGAAGACAACTTTTATTTTATCATTAATATCTGTGTCATTATTCACTTTTTCAGCAACTGCATTGATTAACTTGATAATTCCCTTTGCCCTTCTGTATCCGGCTGCCGCTTTAGCACCAAATATAAATGTTCTAGGTTCTATATCAAGCAATGGATTTTCCTTCAACTTATTATATAAATCCATTATCTGTAAAACATTTAACAGCTGTCTTTTGTACTCATGAAGTCTTTTTACCTGAACATCAAAGATTGAATCAGGATTCACTTCAATTCCTGTTGTTTCTTTAATATATTCAGTTAATTTTTTCTTATTATTAAACTTAATTTCAGCAAGTCTGTTAAGTACATCATCGTTTTCAATAAAGTGTTCCAATTTCTTCAGTTCGTAAAGATCTGTAATCCATTTATCTCCAATAAGTTCCGTAATTAATGCTGCCAGTTCAGGATTAGCTTTTAATAACCATCTTCTCTGAGTAATTCCATTTGTCTTGTTCAGGAATTTTTCAGGATAAAGGTCATACCAGTCTTTCAGTTCTGAATTTTTCAATATTTCAGTATGCAGTGCTGCAACTCCGTTTACCTTATGCGAACCTACTATTGCAAGCCATGCCATTCTTATCTGTCCATTTCCGATAATTGACATATACTGTATTTTTTGCCAGTCTCCGTTGTATCTTTCATTCAGTTCGTCCATAAATCTTCTGTTTATCTCTTCAACAATCTGATAAGTTCTAGGCAGAAGTGGCTGGAACAATGAAATATCCCATTTTTCCAATGCTTCTGACAATATTGTATGGTTAGTGTATGCAAACACTTTTTTACATATTGACCATGCTTCATCCCATCCTAATTTTTCATAGTCAAGGAAAATTCTCATTAATTCAGGTATTGCAACTACAGGATGAGTATCATTCAGCTGAATTGCCACCTTTTCATGGAATTTTGAAAAATCATTTCCATATATTGATTTATATCTTCTTACTATATCCTGTAACGAAGCTGATGTAAAGAAATACTGCTGTTTAAGTCTCAACATTTTCCCATCTTTCTCAGTATCGTTTGGATAAAGTACTCTTGAAATATCTTCAGCTTCTATTGCTTTTTCTGAAGCCATTAGATACTTCTGTGAGTTAAAGAGATTCAAATCAAAACCTTCAGGCGATCTTGCTTCCCACAATCTAAGTGTATTTACTGTTTCATTTCCATATCCTATTATAGGAACATCGTAAGCAACAGCAAGAACATTTTCAGTATCTACTCTCTTAAAATATTCTTTTCCTACTTCATCTCTATGAACTTCTATTTCTCCTCCAAATTTTACTTCAAATACTCTATCCATTCTTTTTATTGACCATGGATCTCCATATTTTGTCCAATTATCAGGATATTCCACTTGAAAACCATTTTCAATTCTCTGTTCAAACATACCATATTTATATCTTAATCCGTAACCATTTCCTGGCAGTTTAAGCGTTGCCATTGAATCCAGAAAGCATGCTGCAAGCCTTCCTAATCCCCCATTACCAAGTCCTGTATCCATTTCCTGATCTTCAATTTTATTAATATCTACCCCAAGTTCACTTAATGTTTCTTTTATTACTTCATTCATTTGCAGGTTGATAAGATTGTTTCCTAAATAACGCCCCATCAGAAATTCTGCTGAAAAATAATATATCTGTTTAGCATGTTTTTTTGCATATGTTTTTTTCGTATTATACCAATTTTCGACTATATAGTCTAAAGTTGCTCTTGAAACTGCATAATAAATTTCATATTCATGAGCTTCTTCAATAGTTTTACCGTACTGTCTTCTCAGCTTCCTAAGAATACTCTCTTTTAATTGAGATTTGTTCATAACCATCTCTCTAACCTTCCTTC